>DASQZP010000295.1:0-20588 GCA_035638655.1 Bacteroidales bacterium | reverse complement strand
CTCTGGCGAAAGCTCACAAACATAGGCTTTCCCTTTTTTTATAAGTAATTCAGCCCATTCATACAGCTGGTCAAAATAGTCTGAGGCAAATACAGGCTCACCGTTCCATTCAAACCCCAGCCATTTTACATCTTTCTTTATTGAATCAACATACTCCAAATTCTCTTTGGTTGGGTTGGTATCATCAAAACGGAGGTTACATTTACCGTCATATCGTTCTGCCAGACCAAAATTCAGGCAAATGGATTTGGCATGACCAATATGAAGATAGCCATTAGGCTCCGGGGGAAAACGGGTATGTACCCTGCCTCCGTTTTTACCCTGTCGCAAATCTTCATCAATGATAGCATGGATAAAATTCTGTGTTGGTTTGTTGTTTTCTCCATTGTTGGCACTGCCGTTTCCTGTATCCTCTTTCATGTATGAAAAATTAATTGTTGAACTTCTTACTTTCTGATTTTTGAAGCAAGTAAACCCCTGCGCATTGCAGACAAAACTGCAAATTTATGATTAAACAAAAGACATTGGTTCACAAATGCAAAAAAAATGAAAATTATTTGCTGTCCGATAATAAATATTGCCGTTTAAAATAAACGGATTATCCAGGGAGTTAATCTGTGATTTTACGGCCAATCATAAGGGAAGAACCATTTTTCATCTCTATCCGTTTATGGGTTTCAATTCCGCTATGATGAAATCAGGAGGAAATTTCGGCTTCAGTATAGGTATCTCCAGCCTCGGTACCCACCAGCATGTTAAGTGCAAAAAGGGCGCCTGACTGAGGTTCAGTTCGTGAATCATTCAATGATTCCCAGGCGCTTTGCCCTGCTTTCCCATTTTTTCCTTGCCTGTACCTGCATGTCTTTGATATTATCGGTTTCATCCATAAATTCCAGTCCGAGCAGGGTTTCAACAACATCTTCCATGGTAACCACACCTGTTGTTTCGCCATACTCGCCCACAACAACTGCAATCTCAGTATGCAGTTCAATGAATTTATAAAATAACCTGATGATGGGCATTTGTTCATTGACAACAGGTATGGGCCGCCTGATAGCTTTTAGTGGTTTGTTTCCTTCTTCCCCGATTATTTCTTTCATAATGTCATCTTTCAGCACAAAGCCCGTTATTTCATCAATATGTTCCTTAAAAACGGGGATTCGGGAGACTCTTATTTCCTGGTTCTTATTGTAAAATTCTTCAATAAAGACATCTTCCGGAGCGCAAAGCATTACCGTACGTGGAGTCATAATATCACGAACCGATATTTTGTTGAACTTCATCAGGTTTTTCAATATTTCTGATTCTTCCTGTCCGAATATGCCTTCCTGTATGCCTATTTCGGTAATGGCCTGAAACTCTGCCCTGCTCAACGCACTTTTTTCCTTGTTGCGGTTCAGCCATTTGGTGATCTGTTTGCTGAAAATGATAATAGGGTACAATGGCGAGTAGATAAGGATTGTCAGTATCCTTGCTGTAGCCGGGGCAAGGCTTTTCCAGTAACTGGCGCCAATAGTTTTGGGTATAATTTCTGAAAAAATCAGAATAATGATGGTAAGAATAGCCGAGACAAGTGAAAGATACTGGTTTCCCCATATTTCCTGAGCCTGGGCCCCCACACCGGCAGCTCCTATTGTATGGGCAAAGGTATTGAGCGTGAGAATGGCGGCCAGTGGAAGGTCGATATTCTCCTTGTATTTCTTCAATAATTTACCGCTTTTCTTCCCCTGGTTAACCTGCATGCCAATATACGAAGGAGTTACACTCAGTAACACTGCCTCCAGAATGGAACAGGTGAATGAGAAAACAAGCGCGACAAAGAGATATATTAAAAGTAAAGTCATTCAGTTAAAATTTTTTTAGAAAACCTTGCTGTTGTTATTCATCCTGATACGAAAGTATAAAATTTACACTCAAAAGGAGAAAAAAGTGGTATTGGTTTAATCTGTATTGTTTCTGCTATCACTGAATATGTTGTATATTTACATGCCATGCCAGATGTTGATCCGGCATTATATTAACTATGAAAAAATTATCCTGATCATGAATCAAAGAATTACCCTTTTATCATTTACGCTTATACTGATTTTTTCAGTAAACAGTTTTGCACAGGACCGTATTACAGGAAAAACATTTGCTACACGCTCTGAAGTTATTGCCAGGCATGGGATGGCTGCCACCAGTCAGCCACTGGCCACCCAGGTTGCCCTTGATATACTCAAAAAAGGCGGCAATGCCATTGATGCTGCCATAGCCGCCAATGCCATGCTGGGCCTTACAGAACCTACCGGCAGCGGACTCGGTGGCGATTTATTTGCCATTATCTGGGATGCAAAAACGCAAAAGCTCTATGGGTTGAATGCCAGCGGACGATCTCCAAAATCACTGACCCTGGATTATTTTAAAAAGAACGGGTACAAGCATATTCCGGCCCACGGTCCTTTACCTGTTTCGGTTCCCGGTTGTGTGGACGGATGGTTTGAAATGCATAAAAAATTCGGCAAATTATCGATGGAAGATATTCTCGCCCCAACCATAAGGTATGCAAGGGAAGGTTATCCGGTATCAGAACTGATTGCTTTTTACTGGGGACTGAATGCCAGGATACTGAAGGATTACCCTAATTTTGCCACTATTTATATGCCAGGAGGCAGTGCCCCGAAAAAAGGAGAGATCTTTAAAAATCCTTACCTGGCCAATACACTTGAAAAACTGGCCAAAGGAGGCCGTGATGTTTTCTACAAAGGAGAAATTGCGCATATCATTGCCGATTACGTGCATGAGAACGGTGGTTTTCTCTCTTATGAAGACCTGGCCGGTCATCATTCAGAATGGGTTGAACCTATCTCCACAAATTACCGGGGGTATGATATCTGGGAACTTCCTCCCAACGGACAGGGAACGGCCACACTGCAAATGCTGAATATACTTGAAGGGTACGATATTGCTTCCATGGGGTTTGGCAGTACTGATTATGTGCATTATTTTGTTGAAGCAAAAAAACTTGCTTTTGAAGACAGGGCAAAATATTATTCCGATCCCGATTTCAATGATATTCCCGTTCAGCAGCTTATTTCAAAAGAGTATGCTGTCAAACGCCGGGCTTTAATCAATCCTGACCGCGCTGCAAGAACATACAATGCCGGGGAGCTGGAACAGGGGAATACTGTTTATATGACCGTGGCCGATGATGAGGGGAATATGGTATCACTCATACAAAGTAATTACCGGGGAATGGGATCAGGTATGACACCCCCGGGTTTGGGATTTGTTCTTCAGGACCGCGGAGAATTATTCAGTCTGGATGAAAATCACATGAACCGTTTCGAGCCTGGTAAACGACCTTTCCATACGATTATCCCTGCTTTTATCACCAAAGACGGAAAACCCTGGATAAGTTTTGGTGTGATGGGCGGCAGTATGCAACCACAGGGTCATGTTCAGATTGTGGCAAACCTGATTGATTTTGGGATGAATCTGCAGGAGGCAGGAGATGCCCCACGTATTCGTCATGGCGGTTCTTCCCAGCCAACAGGCGAAAAGATGACGGATGGGGGTACTGTATATCTCGAGTCTGGCTTTCCTTATGAAACGGTACGGGAACTGATGAAAAGGGGACATCATATCAGTTGGGACCTGGGAGGATATGGTGGTTACCAGGCTATTATGTATGACGCGAAAAATAAAGTCTACTATGGTGCAAGCGAATCAAGAAAAGACGGACAGGCTGCAGGATACTGATCAGCCGGAATATAGCAGCAGTGTGAAAAAGACTGCGCTCATCTTTGGTGGCAACGGACTGGTGGGTGAACAACTGGTCCGCCTGCTGTTGAAGGATCCTCGCTATGGGACCATCAAGGTTTTTGGACGGCATCGCCCGGATATCCCTTATGGTAATTTTGATTTTTATAGTGTTGATCCGCTGAAGCCCGGAGAATATGTAACGGAACTTGAGGGAGATGATATATTTGTCTGCCTGGGCACCACGATTAAAAAAGCCAAAACAAAGGAGAATTTCAGGAAAGTGGATTTTCAGATGCCTGTTGAGATTGCCCAAACCGGACTGCAAAACGGTGCGAACAACTTTCTGGTTGTTTCTTCAATCGGGGCAGATGCCAAAAGAAAAAATTTTTATCTGCGTACCAAAGGAGAAATGGAGGAAGCTGTTAAACAGTTCAAATTCAGGAAAATTGCTATTCTGCGTCCTTCCATGTTGTTGGGAAAAAGAAAGGAATTCCGCCTGGGTGAAGTGGTTGGTAAGATCCTGATGCAGCTTGTGGGTTATATGCTTTGGGGAGGTCTGAGAAAGTACAGGGGCATACAGGCACGTGATGTAGCTTTAAGCATGATTGAGATCGCGAACCAGTCTTTTAAAGAAGTGGTATTCCCTTCTGATAAACTGGCCGATATAGCAAGGAAGGTTAAAGGGGAAAGAAGAATTTAGTTATCTTATATTATGGACACACACTATTTATCCGGAGGTTTTTTCCCATTCCCATTTCCATTTCCATTCCCGTTCTCATTCACATTATCACGTGAAATACCGAAGCGTTCCTTCTCATGATCGTCCCCGGCAGGTTCTACATGAACCACGATATCGTAAACATTTTCTACCCTGAGACGGATCTGCTCTTCCACCTCATGGGCGATATGGTGTGCCTCAGAAAGGGGAATGTTGCCATCGGTTTCAATATCAATAACAATCATATGCATATTGGCAATTTCCCTGGAACGGACACGATGTGGATTGGAGGCACCTTTCACGGCATCTACAGCTTCAAAAATTTTGTCATAAACTGATGGATCTTTAACGCCATCCATCAGTTCGGTATTGGTGTCCATAAAAATATCAAAGGCTACCTTCATGATCCATAAACTAACTGCAAGGGCGGCAATGGAATCGATGATGGGAAGTTTTAAAACAAAAGTGAATATCAGGCCGACAAGAACTGAAAGTGATATCAGCACATCATTCTGCATGTTTTTGGCATTTGAAATCAGCATGACGCTGTTATTTTTCTTACCGACCCTGAACTGGTAATAGCTCAATGCCAGCTTGCCAAAGATGGATACAATAGTTATAACTATTGCCATTTTATCCGGCAAAACAGCTTCGTGTGCATGGATGAATGTGCGGATGGTGGAAACGGCAAGCTGGGCCCCGGCAAAAAAGATCACAAAAGACAGTGCTTTAGAAGCGATCGTATCTGCTTTCTCATATCCGTAGGGATATTTGGCATTAGGCGGGCGCGATATAATCCTTGCTGTAATAAGCGTAATGATGGAGGTAACAATATCCATAAAAGAATCGATGCCATCACCTACAACAGCCAGGCTGCCGGCAATAAGACCAATGGTGATTTTCAACGCTGAGAGTATCCCGTTCCCGATGATACTCACCCAGGATGCTTTGATTATCTGTGCCTTCTTATTGTTTGCCATCCAAACTTAAATTTTCAAAAATCAGTTTTTATAATGCTTCTGCTTCAGTCCAATCGCCGTAAATTTTAATCAGCTCAATCAGTTCATCAACGGCTTGCTCTTCAGGAATATTCTTTTTGATCACTTCTTTGCCTTTATAAAGCGTAATTTTTCCCGGTCCGGCCCCTACATATCCATAATCGGCATCGGCCATTTCTCCGGGGCCGTTGACAATACAGCCCATAATCCCGATTTTCAGTCCGACCAGGTGGGCTGTTTTTGTACGAATGGCTGCTGTGGCTTGTTGCAAATTAAAATGTGTGCGGCCGCAAGAGGGACAGCTGATATACTCGGTGCTGGTAATCCTTGTGCGTGCGGCCTGCAAAATTCCAAATGCCGTAGTAACGGTATGCTGGCTGTAATTGTTTTTCAGCCAGAGACCGTCCCCAAATCCGTCGAGAAACAGGCCTCCTACAGCACAAGCAGCATGCAGCTGAAAAAGTGTATTGTCATCTTCCTGGTAAACCTGCCGGATAATCACTGGTGCTTTGCAGTTTAATGTAAGCAGCCGGAAGAATATTTCACGTAACTCATGATAACCTTCCAGGGTGCCTTCTGCATTCACTATCAAAACTGCATTTTTTTCAACTTTAATCTGATTTATCTTTTTGTCATCCAGCGCGTGAGCTTCTGTTTCCAGAAAGTTCAGAACAGCTGACCGCTTTGATGAATTGAAGTATTCTTCATATTTGAACAGGGGGTAGACTTCTCCGGGAAATTCAGAATTTTTCCAATGACCGGCATCAATAATATATTTTGAATCACCGGGCATTTCTGCATTGGGTAAATGGCTGCCAAGGTATATGAAGTCTGCTGCCTGGGTTTGTTTCTTCCATGTACCGTTGGCCTTCCTGATAAACCCCATCCTCTGGAAGTCCTTATCGGAAATTGTTTTGTTGCCCGAAAGATCCCCGGTAACCACCGGCACCTGATCACCGCCAATACCGTTGATATTGATTGTTTCCCGTCTTTTATAACTAAAAGGGTCATAATTTTCAACAGCAGGAACATCCGTGTTTTTTGGTTTATTTTTGCTGAAAAATGTCCTGATGGCATCGGCAACAGGAATTTCAGCCTCGGGATCTTCAGTCAGCGAAACCCTGATGGTATCACCAATCCCTTCTGCAAGGAGCGTCCCGATACCAATGGCTGATTTTATCCGCCCGTCTTCTCCTTCACCGGCTTCGGTGACCCCCAGGTGCAGCGGGTAAACCCGGCCTGCTTCCTGCATGTGCTTCATCAACAGCCTGGTGGCCTGTACCATAACCCGTGTGTTGCTTGATTTCATCGAAATTACCAGGTCATGAAAATGCTCTGATTCACAAATCTCAATAAATTCCATTGCCGAAGCCACCATTCCCTCCGGTGTGTCTCCATAGCGGTTCATGATGCGGCCTGCGAGTGAGCCATGATTAACCCCGATACGTATTACCGTATGATGTTTTTTACAGATAACCAGCAGAGGCTTTAGCTTATTATGTGTCCGGTGCAGCTCCTGCATGTATTCCTCGTCAGAAAGGGTGAAGTCGATATTTTTACTACGATCAGTATAGTTGCCGGGGTTGATTCTTACTTTTTCCACTATGGCAGCGGCTGTTTCAGCAGCTTTGGGATTAAAATGTATATCAGCGATCAGGGGGATATCATAACCTCTGGCCCGTAATTTATCTTTAATAAGCCTCAGGTTTTCAGCTTCTTTTACTCCCTGTGCGGTAAGCCGGACGTAATCAGCTCTGGCATCAGCAATGCGGATGCACTGTTCAACCGAAGCTTCAGTGTCCAGTGTGTTGGTGTTGGTCATCGACTGTATCCGCAACGGATTTTCGCCTCCCATGGGTACTGAACCGATCAATACAGTCTGTTTGAGAAAATCACTCATTTAATTTACTATCCTCTTTCCGGTTTATTGTTTGGACAGTTTCCATTCGAAGCCGTCTTTGGTGTCTTTAATTTCCACTCCAAGCTGAGTCAGTGCTTCTCTGATCCTGTCCGATGTTGCAAAGTCTTTGTTTTTTTTTGCTTCTAAGCGGAGTTGAAGCACTGTTTCAACCAGCTTTTCCGTTAAGCCTTCATCTGCCTGCTGAGTAACTGGTTCCAGTCCAAGAATTTCCATGATAAAAGTATTATATACCCTCAGCAACAGCTTGTGCTGTTCTTCATTAATGGTTTCATTCCCGTTGTAAACAGAATTGATCAGCCTTATTCCTTCAAAGAGATGAGAAATCAATACGGCGCTGTTCAGGTCATCGTTGAGGGCAGCATAGCACTTTTCTTCAAAATTATCAACATTCAATGTAGAATTTGTACCGGGTTGAATTTTGCCTAGTGTATTCAGTCCCTCCAGCAGCTTTTCAAGCCCTTTTTCAGCGGCTTGCAGTGCCTCATTGGAAAAATCGAGTGTACTGCGGTAATGGGCCTGCAGCATAAAGAACCTGATGGTGGAAGGGGCATAAGCCTTGTCAAGCAATTCATGGCTGCCGGTGAAAAATTCATTCAGGGTAATGAAATTTCCCAGTGATTTGCCCATTTTCTGCCCGTTAATAGTCACCATGTTGTTATGCATCCAGTAACGGACGGAGTCTTTGCCAATGGCTGCCTTCGATTGTGCAATTTCGCATTCGTGATGCGGAAACAGCAGATCCATGCCTCCGCCATGTATGTCAAACTGTTCTCCCAAATAGCGCATGCTCATGGCAGAACATTCGAGGTGCCAGCCGGGATAGCCGTCACTCCATTCGGAGGGCCAGCGCATGATGTGTTTCTCGTCTGCTTTTTTCCATAAGGCAAAATCCAGACTGTTCCTTTTTTCCTGTTGTCCTTCAAGAGTGCGGGTGTTGGCCATCAGGTCTTCCACCACTCTGCCGGAAAGTTTTCCGTAATGATGCTGTTTATGATATTTTTCTACATCAAAATACACGGATCCATTTACCTCGTAAGCATATCCATTGTCTAGAATCTTACGGATCAGTTGTTGTTGTTCAATAATGTGGCCGGAGGCCCTTGGTTCAATACTCGGGGGCAGTACATTGAGTTGCTCCATGTTGTGATGGTAGCTGTTGCTGTAATGTTGCACCACTTCCATGGGTTCAAGCTGTTCCAGCCGGGCTTTCTTTCCAATCTTATCTTCACCCTCATCGGCATCATTCTCCAGATGACCTACATCGGTGATGTTCCGCACGTACCGTACTTTATAGCCCAGATGCAGCAGGTACCGGTATAGC
Organism: Bacteroidales bacterium; assembly: GCA_035638655.1. Taxonomy (GTDB): domain Bacteria; phylum Bacteroidota; class Bacteroidia; order Bacteroidales; family DASQZP01; genus DASQZP01. Next base: position 11,886 of record DASQZP010000295.1, on the reverse strand, counting down.
AAATCAAAAGTAATGGCAGGGCGGGCATGTCCGAGATGTGCATCGCCATAAACGGTTGGTCCGCATACATACATCCCTGTAAAAGGCGGGTTAAGTGGTTTGAATTCTTCCTTTTTCCTGGTTAAAGAGTTGTAAATAAACAGCTTATTCTCCATCTTGTTGTTGGGTAAATATTTTTTAAGAAGGTAAAATTACGCAAAACAACATTCATACAAAAATCCTGTCAGCCAATATCTCTGATAGATAGGTTGGTTTATAGTACGATACTCATTTTAATTTATTCATGGAAGTTTATACTTATCCAGCCAGTCAGCAAACTGCTCCAGCTGGTCAGGATGTGTCTTAAGCCAGTCGCTTACCTCTTGTTTACCACTGGTTTGCATGATGAAGTAACAGAAAGCCTCAGTATGTCCGGCTTTGGCCAACGCATAAAAGAACGGGATATATTGATTTTCATAGACTGAAATAGCAGGCAGGTTGAAATCATGCAAATGGAGAAACAATATGTTTAGCATCGCACATAAATCCGGAGCTTCTTTTTCTCCGGGAGTTGAAGAAAGGGCAAGGTGCAGAAAAAGTGAATCGTTGCTGTTTTCAGATTGTTTGTTGACAATGCGGGTACGCACTTCTTCCAGCAGGTTAACTGCCTTTTTTGAATCGGATGTGGATGGATTCTCCATAAGGAAAAAACAGAGTGGTAACAGGGTTTTTATATTTTCCTGACGGCTGTTCATTACATAACCCAGCAATAAGTGGCTGCTGCCATGCATGGGATTTATCTCCAGTGCTTTATAAAGTGCGTCAGCTGCCAGTGAGGTATTGCCTGCGTTGAAGGAAGTATAAGCATAATTATAATACAACAGATAATTTTTTGGAAACTTCTGTATGGCTTCTTTAAATATTTCTGCCGCACCACCAGAATTTCCCCTTTGGTCCAGGGCTGATCCGTAAACAATGTAGGCTTCAGGCTGATAATCTCTTCCCAGGGTTACAACGCGGCGACTGTATTTGATGGCTTTGTCCCAGTCCTGTTCCAGGTACCAGGCATAGCCCAGCTCATAATTGGCAGCAGGAGAACCGGCGTCAAGCTGTACGGCTTCCTGGAGTTTCTTTATCGCCTCAATAGGATTGCCTGCATCCAGCAGTTGGCTTCCTTCTTCTACCAGCTTCTGAACTTTTTGTTGCTGCTTCATGTCGGCATGCTGCGCATGAAGAACCAATGCCGTGCAAAGGTATAACAAAAGTGTAATGGATACTTTGAGATATTGTTTCATTAAGATAGCTTACTTTGTTTCAAGAATAACCCGAAGGTAGCGATTTTATTGCATTTACATGTTCTTTTCGGAGTGACTTAAGAATAAGGTTATTAAAAAGCAGGTGTTGGTGTAAAATGAAATTATTTTTTGCAAATTGGAACAATAATGTATTTTAGGGGATGTTTTAGTGATGTAAAAAGAATTATTGTATCATGAGAGGTGATCCTGAATTGTATGAATATCTTGATAAATTAGATGTACATTTTGATTATTATGAACATCCGGCGGCTCCAACTATTGAGGATGCGCTTAGGAACTGGAAAGGCATTGATTCGACGCATTGTAAAAATCTGTTTTTCAGGAACCATAAAGGAAACAGGCATTATCTGGTAGTGATGGAATACAGTCATCAGTTGAACATTAAGGATATGGAAAAACGTCTAAAACAAGGTAAAATAAGCCTTGCTTCCGACAAGCGCCTGTACAAATATCTTGGTCTCACACCGGGTTCAGTTTCTCCTTTTGGATTGATCCACGATACTGAAAACCATGTACATCTGTTCCTGGATAAAAACCTGAAAAACAGTGAACGACTTAGTTTTCATCCCAACCTGAACACCGCCTCACTGGTGGTTCCACGTGAAGATTTTGAAAGATATCTTGAATCAGTGGGGAATACGTACGAGTATATTGAGCTATATGATGAATCCAATCCTTCAGCATGATTTCCTATCTTCCACATTACCCTGTTTCTTTTCCTTCGCCTGAAGCAGCAGATGAAGACGGACTGCTCGCCATTGGCGGGGATCTGTCTGTTTCTACCTTGCTGAAAGCATATTCTGCCGGTATTTTCCCATGGTACAATGAGGACTCACCGATTCTTTGGTGGTCTCCTGATCCGCGTTTCATTTTGTTGCCTGAGAATCTTAAAGTCTCTAAATCTCTTGCCAAAACCATAAAATCCGGAAAGTTCTCTATTGCATATGACCGTGATTTTCCTTCTGTAATTGAACATTGCGGCAATGTTCCGCGCAAGGGAGAAGACGGGACCTGGATCACCCCGGAAATGAAGAAGGCTTATATTGCTTTTCATAAAGCCGGATATGCACATTCAGTTGAAGTATACCTGGAGGCTAAACTTGTGGGAGGGCTGTATGGAGTGGCATTGGGCCGGGTGTTTTTTGGAGAATCGATGTTTCACCTGGAAACAGATGCCTCCAAAGTAGCTCTTTATTATTTGGTTGAAACAGTTAAAAAGTTGAATTTTCATTTTATTGATGCCCAGGTGTCTACTGATCACATGAAAAGGATGGGAGCCACCGAAATCAGAAGGAAAGAGTTTACTGCAAGGCTTCAACGTGCCTTAAATCAACCTGCAAACAATAACTGGAATGGATAAAAGCCGGCATTACTGGTATGGCACGATATAATTGCCTGGAAAACAAAGTTATGGGTGTTTCGTATGCTGTTCATGACTTGCAACTATATTCGCGGCATAATATTTGCTTCAATCGATAAGCTATCTTTTCATTATTCATTTTAAATTTCTTTTAATATGATATTCAGGAAGTTGTTTCCGATTTTGTTGGTTTCCCTGGCATTTTCCCTGCATGTTAATGCTCAGAAACCTCCTGTTAAATGGGGTAAAGTGTTACCTGTAGATTTGAATATGAAAACCTATCCGGCAGACCCGGATGCTCCGGCTGTTGTGCTGTGTGATTTCGGACAGGTAGAGGTTACCAACCGGAGTTTTTATGAGCGGCACATCCGAATAAAAATACTCAATGAGAAAGGATTAAAATATGCCCACATTGAAATCCCCTACCAGTCGAAGAATGAATATGAACGTTTGCAGGAACTAAAAGCACATACCATTAATCAGACTGCTGATGGTAAGCTGGTTGTATCAAGGGTTCCGGCGCGATCCATTAAGAGAGTCAAAATCGACAGTAAAAACAGTAAGGCAGTATTTGATTTTCCTGATGTGAAACCGGGTTCGATAATTGAATACAAATATACACTTGTATCACTTGATTTTATTAGACTAAGACCCTGGCATTTTCAACATGAGATCCCTGTTGTCTGGAGCGAGTACAGGACTTCTGTTCCGGAATATTTCACCTATCTTGTTACATACGACAGCGGAGAAAGCCTGACAAAGGACCAGCAGGATACGTACGTGGGCAAACTTACCTGGATGCTCAGCACCAGGGAAAATAAAGCCTTTGCCACCCTTGCCAAAGAGGAATATGTATTGTATGAAGTGCCGGGGGTATTTAAAGTGTCTGTGATGCGGGGCCGCTATAAAAGATCTGTGATGCGCGGACTCCCGGCATATAAGAGTAATGAAGATATTTATACAGACAGGAACAATTCGCCTCAGCTACGGTTCCATTTATTTGAATCGTCCGGATATTTTCCGTTTTTTTTCAAACGGTTACTGCTGACAACAGAGGACGATATTGAAACACCCTCCTCAACCGGTGCTCTGTGGTATGCGCCCAATTCAGGCTACGTGCAATACAGGCTCGAATCATGGCAGGATATGAATGAAAGATTATTGAAAAATCCGCGTTTTAATGTAGACCTGATGAAGAGTGCTAATTTCAAGCCTTTGTTTGATGAATTGTTTACTACAGATGCAACACCGGAAAAGAAAATGCTGGCATTATATAATTATGTCAATCAAAAGATTAAATGGAACGGTGAATACAGCGAGTATGCCAGTGACGGTGTTGCTAAAATATTGAAAAAAGGAGAGGGAAACAGTGCAGAAAATAATTTACTGTTGCTGCAATTGCTCAGGAAAGCCGGAATTAGCGCCAGCCCTGTACTCATTAAAACACGTGACCAGGGGAAGGTAGAAACGATCTATCCGGTCTGGCACCAGTTTAATCATGTAATTGTACTGGCTGAGGTTGACGGGAATAAATATGTACTCGACGCCACCCGGCCGGAACTCGCTCCGGGTCAACTGGCAGGTATTGTTGTCAATCAGCCGGGATGGTCGGTAAGTGCCACTGAACCCGGTTTTGTAACAATCGATGCACATGGTTCCATTGAAAGGGAAAATGTTATTGTGGCAGCCAGGTAGTATACTAAATAAAGGAAAATAAAAAAAGGGTCTGCAAGGCCCTTTTTTTATTTTCCGGTAAAGATTCAGTCTTATTTTTTTGCTTTTCCCTGGTTTGCTACAGCATCCATTGCTTTTTTAACTGCTTCTTCGTCTCCGAGGTAATAGTGCTTGATTGGTTTGAGGTTTTCATCAAGTTCATATACAAGCGGAAGTCCGGTAGGTATATTCAGGCCGACAATATCTTCATCAGAAATTTCATCAAGATATTTGACCAGGGCGCGAAGGCTGTTTCCATGGGCAGCAACGATCACTTTCTTTCCGTCTTTAATTGCGGGTGCAATGGTTTCGTGCCAGTAGGGAAGAAAACGATCAACCGTGTCTTTCAGACATTCGGTAACTGGCAAATCTCTTTCAGGTACATTGGCGTAGACGGGCAGATGACCCGGGTAACGCTCGTCTGATTTTTCGAGTGCAGGAGGCGGTACATCGTAACTTCTGCGCCATACCTTCACCTGATCTTCTCCGTGTTCTGCAGCTGTTTCAGCTTTGTTCAAACCCTGCAATGCTCCATAATGTCTTTCATTCAGTCTCCATGATTTATAAACAGGAATCCAGAGGAGGTCCATCTCATCCTGAGTCAGCCACAAAGTGCGTATAGCTCTTTTCAATACTGAAGTGTATGCAACGTCAAAGGTAAACCCTTTCTCTTTCAATACTTTTCCGGCGCTCTTTGCTTCTTCAACTCCTTTTTCACTCAAGTCTACATCTGTCCAGCCGGTAAACCGGTTTTCCTTGTTCCAGACACTTTCTCCATGTCTCAGTAACACTACTTTATACATAATTATCTTCTTTTTTAGTTATTTGTTCAATTTTGCGTAAACAAAGATATTCAAATATCCGCAGAAAGTAAAATTGTAATAACAGGTCCCCTGACAGCAAAGAAGATTCGGTAAACAGGAATACGATTAATAAATTATATTTATACAGTCCGGTTTATATTACCCGTGACAGTTTCAGATTCCTGCGTAATTTGTTTTAACCAGGAGGTAAGCCTTTTTTCCGTTAGCTCGCTCTGACCGTCTTCGTCAATTACCAGGCCAACAAAATAACCGTCAACAACGGCTTCCGATGCATCAAAAAAATAATCCGCAACCGGCCATTTGCCTGTGATACGGCATCCTTTCTCCAGCAGGATGTCGTAAATTATCCTCATGGCGTCAGCAAAAGAATCAGGATAGGTGTCCTGATCACCGAGGCCATAAATGGCAACAGTTTTGTCTTTCAAATCCGCTGCTTCAAGTGAAGGGATAAATGCTTCCCAGTCATCCTGCAAGTCTCCCAGGCCCCATGTTGGTATGCCAAAGATCAGGAAGCTGTATTGCTCCATTTCTTTTCTGCTGCATACCGCAACGTCAAATATGTCTGCATGAGAAGGTCCCAGTTTTTCCCTGATGCTTTCGGCAATAGCCTCAGTATTACCCGTTGATGAACCATAAAAAATTCCGGCTTTTTCCATCTCCCCTTAGGATTTAACGATAACTTGAACTGAAAATTTATCTTTCTTCTGTAGCTTTGAAACTATCCTGTCGACAAATAACGCAGGTATCGGACATTATGGACAGACACTAAACAACATATGAATGCTTAAATCATGAAGCGCATCCGGTACTGTAAATTGCAATTTGTGTTGCTAACTGGCTGTCATAAAACAAATTTACAAAAAATAATTTAAGCAGACTAATTGTATTTTCTGAGTATGCCGCCATATATCCTCAGAATCAGGGTCAGAATAACCGGTATTAAATTGTTGTTCAGATCCTGGGGTAGAAAAGGAAATGCTATAATTACAAAAGCCAGGATTCCGGTCACAAACCAACTCAGGCCCCGGCTAAATTTGCTCCGGAAAAGGAAGAAAAAATACAGCGGGTTGGCCCAAAGAAGATTTAGATTGTATTGGGTGGCAGAATGGTCGGAGAAAAACCAAAGAAATACAACCAGTATTCCTGTTAATCCTGCAAGAATAAATAATATCTTATCAAAAATTATTGCCACAATATTTCTTTTCTTCCATGAGAAAAAGGTTATTAAAAGAGCGATAAAGAGGAGGCTCCAACAGGCAATAGCTGGTGATAAAGGACTTTCAGTACTTACCGGATAAGCTTTGTAAAGCGTATGCGCCTGCAGGGCCAGTGGATGATTGTCGGGCGCCACATGAGCCGTTTTAAAGCGCTCCATCAGCCCGAGGGGCAAAAACATATATTCATCCGGGGTGGCCGCATCATCGGCCGGGAGTCCCAGCGCGATATCAATACCCAGCTTGCTCCAGGGCATGTTGATAAGATAAGGATTAATGAGATCCCTGAATGATAAATCAGGATGAGGTACGCTGGTGTCAAATTTCACCCTGTTGTTTAGCGCTTTTTCAACAATGTCGCGAATCCTGGTTGAACAATTGTCTTTGAAGAAATCATACAGATAATACCTGTTTTCGGGTAGGTAATTTTGTTCCAGCAAATAAAACAAAGTATCTTTTTCAGTCCGGGTAAGATTGAGAACCTGCTCGTAGACACTGCGATTCTCCCAGACATATTCTGCCATGAAATTTTTATAACCTGAAACGGAGAGCTGATATTTTAGTTTTCCCCTTGCAAATTTCATATAGAAATTGGGCGTATTAAAATCAAAAGTGCCGTAATTATATACCCTGTCTATATGATAGGCGGTATCTTTTACACGCAGGGCGCTGTGTCCGAATGTTGAATATAATTCAGTTCCCGGGTCGCAGGTGAGCAAACTGATCTGTGCATCTTTAGTCAAAAGGGAACGGCCGGCATGTAAATGCAGGAAAGACGAAAGAATCAGTATGGAGAAAATAAATATTTTTTTCACTGTAATAATATTTTTTATTGCTGGTTTACAGCATTGTAATTTGCAAATTTCAACCTGTGAGTCTATTCCGAAAAGCACTTTATTAAGTAAAACTGAAAATCAGAATTTGCCCCTTACCCTAAAGGGTGTCTGATTTTCAGCTATTTCACCCTTTAGGGCTTGGGGCAAAAAGTAGCTGAAAATCCTGGTATTGGCTTTTCGGAGTGGACTCAACCTGTAAAAGCTACAAATTTAAGATCAATTACCAAATGTTCAAGTTTATTTTTCATGAATAGAAATTTAATTTTGTAGGGTTTCATTAGAAATTTTTACATTTATCCAAAATATGTTGGAGAAAAAAGAGTTTAGAATAGTAAAACAGATTAGCATTGATTAAAAAGCCGGTAAGATACGCCATTTTGTTTCTGATAGGTCTGGGTCTTGTGACGAGTTGTTCTACTGAAAAAAACACCTCGCTTACACGGAATTATCATAATTTAACTTCACATTATAATATTTATTTTAATGCTTCTGAAAGTTTCAAAGAAGGATTGAAAAAGATAGATAAGGGGTTTGAAGATAATTATTCGATAGTACTCCCTGTATTTAAATACGGAGATGACAACCTGGCTTCTGCTGTTGCTCCACAAATGGATCGTGCCATTAACAAGGCCACAAAAATCATTAAATATCATTCCATCACCGTTAAGCCGGAGATGAAAAAAGAGCCGGAAACCAAAGAGGAGAAAGAGTTTTATAATAAAAATGAATATAACAAATGGGTGGATGACAGCTACCTGCTCATTGGGAAAGCCAATTTATATAAACACGTTTATGATAAGGCAAAACAGGCTTTTGCTTATGTAATGAAGGAGTTTCCTGATGAACCGGCTTATTATGAGGCTGATATCTGGCTGGCCCGCACAAATATTCAAACCGGTGATTTTGAAGATGCGGGTACCATTCTTATGCAACTTTCCTCAGATATGGCGTTCCCTGCTGATCTGAGCCAGGAACTTAATACTACCTGGGCTGATTATTATATTAAACAAAATCAGTATGACAAAGCGATTGAAAAATTAAATAAAGCACTTCCTGAAACACGTAAAAAGGACAATAAAATAAGATTTACCTACATCCTTGCCCAACTCTATGACCGTACCGGCCAGGTTAGGGAGGCAGCCGAACATTATGCCGGTGTAATTAAGATGAACCCTCCCTACGAGATGATCTTTAATGCCAGGATTAACAGGGCTGCAGCGTTTAAGAAAGGAGAGGATGATCCTGAAGAAATCATGGCGGATTTAAAGAAAATGCTGAAAGACGATAAAAATATTGAATACCAGGATCAGATTTATTTTGCCATGGGAAATATTCAATTCCGGATGGGCAATACCCAACAGGCTATTCAGTATTATTCAAAATCAGCTGCAGTGAGCCAGCAGAATACGCAGCAGAAAGCCATTTCCTATCTTTCCATTGCTGATATTTACTACGCTGTTCCTGAATATTCCAGGGCTCAGGCCTATTACGACAGTGCTATTACTTTGTTGGATAATAAATATAAGGGATATGAAGAGATAGCAGCTAAAGCTGAATACCTCACTAACCTCATCACCAATTTGAATACAGTCAAACTTCAGGACAGTTTGCAGCGGCTTGCCGCGATGGACGAGGCAGAGCGAAATACAGCCATTGATCAGATAATTGCCAACGTACGAAAAGAGCAACAGCAGCAGCAGGAGGCAGAACGTAACCGTATGATGCAGCAAAATTTTGGATCCTACAGTACCACCAGTTCCAATGCCGGGCAAACAGGAACGGAGGCCGGCAAATGGTATTTTTATAATATGCAGGCTAAGGCAATGGGAGAGGCGGAATTTAAAAGAAAGTGGGGAAACCGGAAATTAGAGGACAACTGGAGGAGGCAGAACAAAAAAGTCATCACTTTTGATGAAATGGCCCAGAACCCACTTACCTCTGAAAATGGAGGTGCTGCAGCCGAAAAGGATACCTTGAGCAACATGAGCCGGGAATATTATCTGAGAGATATTCCGTTTAGTGATTCAATGCTCCAGACTTCTGATCAGAAAATCAGAGAGGGACTTTATAATGCAGGGCTTATTTACAGAAATGAACTGAGTGAACCTGAACTGGCGGCCAAAACCTTCAAGGACCTTGTGAATCGCTATGATAACAGCGATTATGAACTTTTGGCCCTTTATCAGTTATATACTCTTTACAAAAAAGAAGGTAACACTGCTGGTGAGGCCAACTATGCAAATCAGATTATTAGTAAATATCCTGAAAGCGTTTATGCCAAATTACTGAAGAACCCGGATTATATTAAGGAATTGCAGGCAGAAGAAAACAAAGTGGAAAATTTCTACCAGCAAACATTCCAGGCTTATCAGAACAATCAGTTTGCTGATGTAATTGCAAACGCAAATTATGCACTGCAGAATTACAAGGATGATCCGCTGATTCCCAAGTTTATGCTGATAAAAGCGCTGGCCATTGGACAGACTCAACAGGCAACTGCCCTGAGGGCTTCACTGGATGAACTGATTCAGAAATTCCCCGATTCGGAAGAAGCTGCACAGGCCAAGAATATAATTGCAAGCATTAACAAAGTACATCCCGAAGTGAAAGAGGCTGCAGAAGCGGCAAAAGCCAGACAACTGTTCGCCTATAGTAACAAAGTCATGTATTATGTTGCCATTGTGGTGAACAGCAAAGAAGGAGATGCCAACCAGCTAGTCTTTAACCTGATAAACTACAACCTGGATAATTATCCCAAAAAAGAATATAATGTGAACAGTGAATTGCTGGATGACGGGTATTCAATTGTGACGGTAAAAATGTTCAAAAAAGAAGCTGATGCCATGGATTATTACCATTCATTACTGGGTAACCAGGATATTATGCATGATGTAAATACTGATGATTACAAAGAATTCATCATTTCCCCGGTGAACTATGATATTCTGATTAAAAATGATGCCCTGGATGAGTATATGCAGTTCTTCAGTGATAATTATCTGAAATAATTGCGCTGTGTAACTAATATGATTTTTTTTCCCCTCAATAGCTTTTATCGTAAGCTAATCATGCATCCTGGAATGTTTGAAGCAGTTCCGTGAGAATAAAGACAAACAATTATAAAACTTATTTGTTAAAAGAATCTAAGTCTGTAAGGATAATAAGTATATTTAGAGTTTGTCAATAAAGTCAAGTGTCTGGATCAAAATGTTTGAGAACAAAGCCTGTCCCGTTCTAAACGGGGACATGCAAAAATTTTAAACCGCAGTATATTTTTTCAATCAGCAATCAGCAATTGGCAATTGAAAACCTGCGGGAAAGCAGCCGATGCATAATTTGAACAACATGTTGGTAAAAGTTGTCTCCTAAGCGCCGAATGCTTATGAGGAATTAAAATTTTTGTAACAACGCAGTTATCGGACATTATGGACAGACACTATTTATCAGGAAATTGCATTAGATGAGATCGGAATCATTAAGTGAAGTACATGCTTCGGTAAGTACGGATAAAAAGGGGTGGAGGAAGATAGTTGCATTCCTGGGGCCGGCTTACCTGGTGAGTGTGGGTTATATGGATCCGGGAAACTGGGCAACTGATATTGCCGGTGGGTCGGAATTTGGTTATAAGCTCATCTGGGTCCTGCTGATGTCAAATTTTATTGCAGTATTACTCCAATCACTAAGTGCCCGGCTGGGTATTGTCAGGGGCATGGACCTGGCACAGGCCTCAAAGAATGCCTATTCAAAATGGGCCAATATCCCTTTATACATCCTGGCAGAAATCGCCATTGCCGCCTGCGACCTGGCTGAGATTGTGGGTATGGCCATCGGATTAAATCTGCTTTTCGGATTGCCTTTGATATGGGGTATCAGTGTTACTGTATTGGATACCTTGCTTTTACTGTTTCTGATAAATAAAGGTATGCGGAAGCTGGAGCTATTTATTGTTTCTCTGGTATTCATTATTGGCTTTTCCTTTTTTATTGAGATGTTGATCGTATCTCCCGTATACGGAGAGGTAGTAAAAGGATTTGTGCCATCAAAATTAAGTGGTGATGCGCTTTATATTGCCATCGGTATTATCGGGGCTACAGTGATGCCACACAATCTTTATCTGCATTCTTCACTGGTTCAAACCCGCAAATTCGATCGCACCAGGGCTGGGATGAAACATACCATTAAAATGAACCTGTTCGATACAACCATTGCACTTAATATCGCTTTTTTCGTAAACGCTGCCATTCTCGTGCTGGCAGCAGCAGCATTTTATGTCAATGGTTATTTTCATGTGGCGGAGATACAGGATGCTTCTAAACTGTTGGAAAATCTGTTTGGTAAGGCCGCTCCTGTTTTTTTCGCAATTGCATTGATCGCTGCAGGACAAAGCTCAACTATTACCGGTACCCTTGCCGGCCAGATTGTGATGGAAGGACATTTGAATCTTCGCATTCAGCCCTGGCTAAGAAGACTGATGACACGGTTGCTGGCTATCATTCCTGCTATTTTTACGATCCTGTACTTTGGCCCTGATGCACTGGGCAGCCTGTTAATTTTAAGCCAGGTAGTGTTAAGCCTGCAGCTTGCATTCGCGGTTATTCCGCTCATCCACTTTACTTCAGATAAAAAATATATGAAGGAGTTTGC
>DASQZP010000294.1:0-3155 GCA_035638655.1 Bacteroidales bacterium | reverse complement strand
TATGAGGAAAGTATCAAAAATTTTCAGATATTATTTTGTGGAAAATTATACACATGTTGAGCATTGCAATCAACATTGTTTGCTCGATATCTGGGAATTAGATTATAATTATTGATTATTTTCATCCTGAACCTGGATTGGGAATCATTTCAAAAAGATTATTTTTGATTAAAAAATGTTAATATGTCTAAAATAAGTGCAGGAATACTGGTTTTTCGATTTCGGAAAAGTGTTTTGGAAGTGTTGCTTGTTCATCCAGGAGGTCCTTTCTGGGCAAAAAAAGATAATCATGCCTGGTCAATTCCTAAAGGAGAAGTTGAATCAGGGGAAACAGATTTTAATGCTGCCAACCGGGAGTTTACGGAAGAGACCGGAATTGAAATCCGTGGAAATTTTTTCGCACTTGATCCTGTTAAACAAAGTGGCGGAAAAACAGTATATGCCTGGGCTGTTGAAAAAGACATTACTACTGAGAAAATTAAAAGCAATAATTTCGAAATTGAATGGCCTCCAAATTCAGGTAAACATAAAAGTTTTCCCGAGGTGGACAAAGCATCCTGGTTCGATATTGAAACAGCACGGGATAAGATTATCAAAGGACAGTCAAATTTACTGGATCAACTGAGTAAAAAATTGACCAGATAAATTTATCGATATAATTTCAAGATAAAAATATTAAGAGCAAAACCAAGAAAATTTATGCTATCCGATCAGATCCTTACTTTTTACCAAAGCCTGAAAATTACTGCAGAAATTCCAAAAAATGTAAAAGTATTAAATCCTTTTCAAAATCCTGATACCATGCAGGCAGTAACAGATTTCTATCAGAAATTTTATGCAGATCAGAACGAAAGAATTATGCTAATGGGAATCAATCCCGGAAGATTTGGAGCCGGAATTACCGGGATTCCGTTTACCGATCCGATAAGGCTTGAAGAAGCCTGTGGGATCCCAAATAATTTTCAAAAAAAACCAGAGCTTTCTTCTGGTTTTATTTATGAAATGATTGATACTTATGGTGGTGTCCGTAATTTTTATAATAATTTTTTTGTAAGTGCTGTAAGTCCACTGGGATTTACCCTGGATAGCAAAAACCTCAACTATTATGACTTACCGGTTTTGCAGCAAGCTTTGCTTCCGTTCATCACAAATACTATCGAACAGCAATTAGAAATGGGTATGAACAGAAAGGTTTGTTTTAGTCTTGGGATGGGTAAAAATTATAAATTTCTGAAAGACATGAACAGTAAGAAGCATTATTTCAAACAAATAATACCATTAGGTCACCCGCGCTGGATCATGCAATACCGGCTCAGGAAGAAAAAGGAATTTATTCAGGAGTATGTTGACAAACTTAGAAAATATACTAAACAAAGTTAAAAACAGCACCAGAATTCTATATGAATTTAAGTATTTGACCTATGAGATATTGAACATATAATGGTCACAGGATGATTGAACCTAAATATCAACCTGCAACAATCAACAGCTGATGTTTGAAGATTTTTTCAAATTCGAATTGCTGAAGATAATCAGGAACTGGTTAGTGTATATAATAATAAGATTATTGAAACTGTAAATAGAAATAATCTGTATAAGTACAATAAAAACATTCATAATGCATGTTTATACATAAATTTAAATGCATTCAAACATTATTTTCAACATAAAATAAATAACCTCAAATGGAAATCAATAGATTATATTACAAATACATGAAGAATGCAAATATTACATAAACACTATAAAAAATTTATGAATCAATTATAGATTCTACAATTTATATCCAGTATAAAAAAATACTTTTTGCATATTATAAGTATAAATATTTTGTTTTTAAAGTTCAATTGCATAAATTGCTTTAAAATCAAAATTAAATATTCAAATTATTGCTTATGGCTTTCTACTTAGATACAAAGGAAAGATCCGTGACACATGTAAAGAACCAGCCCGAATTATGGCTTCGAAGTAACAGACGGATCAAAAAAGTAAATCCTGATGAAATTATTTACTGTGAATACAGTGATGGATGCATCAGTGTAATGCTCCAGGACGGAAGTATGATCAGGGCATATAATTTTTTGTCCCGGCTTGAAAATAAACTGGAAGAAGCACAATTTTTCAGGATACACAGGAACAAACTTGTGAATTTGAAGCAGATCAAGAAAATAGATAGAAAAACGAAAAGAATCCAATTGAAAGGGAATCTTGTTTTAAAGATAGCTCCCGGAAGACTTGAGAAACTGGAAATGACAAGAAGCAACTCCAAATTTCTTAAGAACGTACGTTCATCCTAGCTGTTCAACCGTTAACTCATCATAGAGAATCAGAAATTTTTACACATGTCATGGTCAGTGAACCACCTACAGCTTTGTCATTGAAAAACTGAGGCTCTTCATCTTTTTCCTGTAATGCGAGTACATACAAAAGAGGAAGAAAATGTTCCGGTGTAGGTACAGCCAGTTTATAGGCCTTACCCAGCGCAGAGTAATGCAACAGTTTTTTATGATCTCCCGATTTTATTAATTCTTTTATTCCTGTATTCGCTTCGATTGCCCAATCAAATCCATAATCAGGTTCATTGAGATGATTCCAGTCCACATGAGCCAGATTATGCACTATATTTCCACTTCCAATTATCAAGATTCCCTTACGTCTCAATAAGGCCAATTCTTTAGCCAGTTCATAATGATAGAGTGGTGTTTGATTATAATCAAGGCTCATTTCCAACACAGGAACATCAGCCTTAGGATAAAGATGTTTTATCACACTCCAGGCTCCGTGGTCAAGACCCCACTTTTCCTCAATTGTGACATCAGTTTTACTTACAATCTTTTTTGTTTCCCTGGCAAGTTCCGGACTGCCGGGTGCAGGATACTGAACCTCATATAATTCTGATGGAAATCCGCCAAAATCATGAATAGTTTCAGGTCTTTCCACCGCTGTAATGCGGGTGCCTTTTGTTTCCCAGTGTGCAGAAATGCATAAGATTGCTTTAGGCTTTGGCAAAGCGACCCCAACTTTTTCCCATTCTCGCACAAATTCATTATCTTCAATGGCATTCATCGGACTACCATGGCCGAAAAACAGCACCGGCATACGCGCAGTGCTGTTCTGTGATCTTTCAATATTACTTAAATCTTTCAAATTCATCT
>DASQZP010000293.1:0-2322 GCA_035638655.1 Bacteroidales bacterium | reverse complement strand
CTTAGAAAATTTCGACTGCCTCGCCACCAAAGATGAAAAGATATGACCAACCGAATCGTCATTCAGCCTTCTGAAGGGACCCAAAAGGAATTTGTAGCCAGGTTCAATAATCTCTATGTCCGGGTCAGTTTGAAAGCATGTAATCAGAAAGAGTTTTCTGCGCTCACTGGAGCCATCGCCGAGGGGTTTCAACTTCAACTGCAGGCCTTGGAGAACCTTGCTCGATTCGGTGTAAACGTGCATCCGGCTTTGATGATTAGCTTTTCTTCACCGGAGGCAGTTGATGCCATGAAAAAGAGGTTAGGCAATATACGCAGGGACTTTGCAGAATTTGAAATTGAAGAGCTTGTTGTTTATGGTAATTTAGAAGACCGTCCAGACTTATCGAATGTCGAAAACTAATCGATTTTGGCGGATTGCGGCAAATTTTTCACGGTACTTAATGGCACCTTCTTCATTGCATTTCGATGTTCCTCACTTACTGCAGGATTAAGTATAAATTTCAATTTTAACCCATCCAAAAGCGCCAATCCGTCTGATGTCCTCTCATAAATTTTATGATAAAAGTTAGTCAACTGTTCTGTTAACTTCGGCGAATAGCTATTCAAAAATTGTATTTCGATTGTAGCTTTTCTAAGAGTCACCCTGGCGCTGCCTTGCCGGAATAAAGTCTCTCTCATGGTTCGTAACGATTTTACAGAACCATCATGATTCTTTATGAAGTCTCCTAAATCACGTTGAATCAGCCGGTAAAGTTGTTTACAAATTGAAATCAGAAAAAAGTGAACATTGACATGATGAGGACTTGTACCCGGGCATTTGTTAAGGTAATAGCTTTGAACCAGATCTTTTATGCCACTTTCTATGATCCACCGATGGGAATATTCTTTTAATATTTGCTGTGGGCTTTGGTTCTTTCTTGAAGTACCAAAACATCTCAAACTGCCATTGAGAATATTCTTCTTTACGACACAATACAAACTAAATGTTTTCTCCTGCTTGCTTTTCTTGTATTTATAATCCCAACTCAATTTAAATGTCTTTGAGCTATACACATGCTTATCATCATAGTAAAGCCAAAAATTATCCGTACTACTATTTTCATACAAAAATTTATCACGTTGCTTTTTTACAAACCTGTTTTGCTTAATACATGCTGTGATGTGTGCACCCATCCCAGCTTTTTCATCTAATATGAAGTTCCATACATTTTTACCTGTATATTCACTGTCAACATAAACTTCATTAAATAACCCTTTAAAGGGTGTTAAAATAAAATCCTCGACAAATCTCCTAATTGTTGTTGGTCCCCTGGCAGAGCCTTTTCGAAATTCTGCGATGACCAGATTACCCGTATCAAGATCCCAAGCTATATGGGGGCGAAATCCGTTGCAGCAGATCTTTTTTCTCGGCGAAGGTCCTTTGCCAAAGTCTCGCAACTGTGCCATTTCAACTTCAAGATCAATCTGTTTAAAATCAAAAGCCAAGCGCTTTGCTTGAACCGTTCCCAATTCTTTAAGCCGATTTACCAGCCACTTTTGAAGTTTAAAAACTTGATCCTCGGTAATGCTTCCTACCCCATTAAGGAAACTATCATTGCAAGGAAGTGCTACCAAATGCGAAAATAGACAAAGCGTTGGCTCTTCATGCTCACATGCACCACTATAGCTGGAGATCCCATAGAACACGCGGGAAATATTTAGCAAAAAGTGATCAATCCAACTGTAGCCTTTACCGTTATTGTTAGATGCCAGTCCCATACTGTTCAAAACAGGATAGATACCCAGTTGCTCAAGATACGCCCATAAAATAAAAATCCCCGGGGCATCGACATGGATGCCGCTTTTGCGCATTGATTTTAAAAGCTCGACAAAATTAAGATCCACATAGCGGGGGACCTTTTTTTCTACTTCTATCTTTTCTTCGCTTTGCTTTGAGGGCTCTTCAAGCCTCTTTAAATCGCTTATAAATTCAGATCGGTACTCGGAGATCTGCCACCTGGAAAATACTTTCGCCACAGAACTACGCTCAATTTTTACCCCTTTTGTTTTCAACTGCTCAACATAAAAGGATTCCGGCCGTTTTGGATTTTGCAGTTTATCGATCACTATTTTGGCTTCGTTTGCCAAACCCATCTTCGATTCC
The DNA here is from genome assembly GCA_035638655.1 of Bacteroidales bacterium. Lineage (GTDB taxonomy): Bacteria > Bacteroidota > Bacteroidia > Bacteroidales > DASQZP01 > DASQZP01. The sequence continues at coordinate 177 of DASQZP010000293.1, read as the reverse complement.
CTGAACACTTCTTTTCCTTTGTCGATGAGCCCCAAAAGTCCAATCTTTTGATAACTTTTCCAGTAATAAAAAAATAAACTTTTGCTTAACCCGCTTGATTGGATTAGCTTCTGCCTTTCACCTTTGCCCGCCGTCAAATATCCCCGCGTAGCTAGATATCGTTTTTGAACCCTTTGG
>DASQZP010000292.1:0-2247 GCA_035638655.1 Bacteroidales bacterium | reverse complement strand
GGATTGAACCTCTTCCTGCTATCCTGACCTTTACCATTTATGCTGATCAGTCAAATATTAATCAGGCGTTAATTCCGGCATCTAAAGGTTATGTCGGGGTTTTAGCTTATTCCAGAGGTAAGGGCCTTAGTCATGACGCTGTTGCGCCTTACAGGTATGAGCACAAAGATGTTTATGCAGTGATTGACTGGATAAGTAAGCAACCCTGGAATAATGGTAAAGTTGGAATGTTCGGAGGCAGTTACAATGGTTTTGCCCAGTGGGCATCCATAAAAGATAGCGTACATCTGGCTTTAAAAACGATTGTGCCCTGCGTTTCGGCTGCTCCTGGGATTGATGTACCCATGGAGAATAATATCTTCCACAACTTTTCCTATAAGTGGATCTCTTATGTTACAGAAAATAAATATCTGTATAATGCCGATTATCAAAGATGGGAAAACCTCCAAAACAAATGGTTTCATGCTGGTGCACCTTATAACAAAATGGATTCCATTGATGGGACACCCAATCCTTTATTTCACGAGTGGATCAGTCACCCTGACTATGATAGTTACTGGCAGGGTATGATCCCTTATAAAGATGAATTTGCGCATATTGATATTCCAATACTTACTATAACAGGTTATTATGATGACGGCCAACGGGGTGCAATGTATTACTATAATCAGCATTTAAAATATAACCCGGATGCAATGCACTATTTAATAATAGGCCCGTGGGATCATTGGGGCGCACAATCAACTCCAGGTGCGAATTTGCGCGGCTATCAGCTGGATGAAGCAGCGCAGATAGATATTCAGAATCAACTTATCTTCGACTGGTTCGATTACATTCTCAAAGGAAAGGGAAAGCCGGATATCCTGAAAGATAAAGTAAACTTTGAGGTTATGGGCAAAAACAAATGGCTTCATACTCCGGCTTTAGCTGATATGAGCAATGATTCTCTCGTTTATTATTTGAGTGCAAATAGGTCTGGTGACATGTACCAACTGTCAACTAAAGCAAACAAAGATCCGGATGACCTAAATCTCACCATAAATTTAGCCGACAGATCAATTCCCAATAATGCTGATTTTTACCCCTGGCCCATCATGAAAGACAGCATTAACCTTAGAGATGGACTGGTGTTTGAAACTGATCCATTTGAAAAAGAAGTAATCATGAATGGATCATTTACCGGAAAACTCCAGCTTTCAGCAAATAAAAAAGACTTCGATTACTCAATCAACCTTTACGAGTTAACAGCAGAAGGAAAATACTTCCATTTGAGTTACTACATTGGTCGTGCCAGCTACTCCAAAAGCAAAGAAAAAAGGGAACTGCTAACTCCAAATAAAGAAACAACCATCTCTTTTGACAACACCAGAATTATCAGTAAAAAGATTTCAAAAGGAAGCCGGCTTGTGGTGATTGTCAACGGGAATAAAAATCCATATGCCCAGATTAATTACGGAACAGGCAGGGATGTAAGTAATGAGTCAATAAAGGATGCAACCATTCCGTTAGAACTGAAATTTAATTCGGCAAGCAAAATTGTAATACCGATAATTAACAACGCTGAAGATCAAAACGCGAAAAACTTCGCAGCCATGTTGGATACCATTTGGCGCACAGAACAGGAACCAATCAGAATGCGAGATTCTATTGGAAAAGTTCATGGTTTTGAATCTGAAGAGTTTCAAAAACAAAATGAAATATATCACAGAAATCATGACATCAATGAATGCAAGATTCTTAAAATATTGGATACATATGGATGGCCCGACAGAGATATGGCAGGTAACCATGGTAATTTGACAATTTGTAATGTAATCCAACATGCTGATAATGAAGTGCGGTTAAAATATCTTCCATTGATGAGACAGGCTGTAGAAGATAAAAAGCTGGAACCACGGTATTTTGGCCGGGCAGAAGATAGAATTGCCACAGAACGTGGGGATTTACAAATTTTCGGAACACAGATTAAATATTATCCAAAAACAAAAACCTTCGATGTGTGGCCTGTTTTTGACCCTGCTAACGTTAATAAAAGAAGAGCTGATATCGGACTTGGACCCATTGAGGAATTCCTGAAAAACAGATTTAGTCTTGAATGGAATGTTGTTGATCAAATAAAAAGGTCAGAAGAGTTTGAAAATAAATAGTTAAAAGGAGAAGCTTTAATAATCAGGATTTAAATTAAAATGAAAACACGGAAAGAAATTAAAGAAGAGTACAGGCAAATGAAATTCTTAATGGGCGTTT
>DASQZP010000291.1:0-2436 GCA_035638655.1 Bacteroidales bacterium | reverse complement strand
ATGTCTGAAGTGTGAATAAAAATGGAATAGCGAGTAAAGTAAGTCTTTTTAATAGAGGGGACATAATGAGGCTTTTTAATTTAAAAATAGAATTCAGTTAGTTTTGAACTCACAAGATTATAAAAAATGTTGAATTTACATTTATATTATTTGTTAAAAAATCAGGTTGTTTTTACATGGAGAAAGTAATTCCGGTAGTCAGTAATTTACTGATCTACCGGAATAATACTAACTAACTACTAACTCATAGAAAAGCTACTACTTAAAACCTAAAACGCCACTAATAATTGACATTTCTTGAAGTCTCTTCATTAGGATCAACCAGCTATTTTATAAAGTCATTTAAGAAAGAATTTGGAGTGAATCCCTCATCTTATAAAGCCGCTATTTTAAAGAAGACAGAGTAGGGTACAGAAGGTAAACTTTAAAAAAGATGATTACGTCTTTCATCGAAAATAAAAACGATGTTCCGTCTTAGAAGACCTTACAGGTGTTTTGAAACCTGTCAGGTCAGATAAAGTTCACGGAATGTTTCGTCTCCCGTTTTCAAAATAAACTTTTATTCTTTTCTGCAACCCAGGCCTCAAACCTTACTTTGCCTTTAACTCCTGCTTTATTGTCCATACCAGCTAAATCATCAGCTTTAAATTGAAATGCATCAACAAAAGAACAGGTCCCTTTAAAATCAGTCCAGTCAGTTGTTTTGCTCCACAATGTTTCTCCGCAAAAACAGGTTGTATCGCCAACAATACCTAAAATATTATAGGTAGTTCCTTTATATATATCCTTAATAACATGTTCCCCTTTATAATGTGTATTGTCGCCTCCCAACTCGTACAGGTCATAAAATAAAACCAGATCGACATTTTTAGAATCATTCAGTCTTAGGGTAATTTGCGATTCTACCATCACCACACTCACTCCGGTAGCCGGATTGGCATCTCCCCTGATGCGGGCAAAGCTGGAATCGGCAAATGCAAAGGTTATTTCTATCTTGTCGACATTACTTTTATATTGCCTGTTGGCGGACCAGTTTTCATAATCGTCCTGCAGCTCACTTTTACGTGCTGCATTATCGCACAGTTCCCATATTGGAATAAACGGATCATCGCCATATTCACAAAAGACATGATTGGTGGCTATACTTTCTATCCAGGCATCGTAATTCCCTTCGTTGATAATGTTCTGTCCATACTGGCTGGATCCACCGTATACTTCAAGGCTCTTTTCCATATGACTTTCAAATTCTTTTTGTGAGGTTTCGTCTACAGTAGTGTTTTCGATATTTACAGTGGTAAACAGCGACTTAAAGGAAGCACGCGCATGTACTCCGATTGTCTGATCACTTGAGATATAGCTTTCATTTGCTGAAACATTAAAGTCCAGCCGGCCGCCAACAATAATGCTTCTGAGACAATGAGTGCCATAGGTGGAGAAAATATCAGTACTACTGAGAGCTGGATTATTTATGTCAGCTACAAATTTTTCTGTCAGATAATTTTTCAGATCATCAGCGCTGTATTCCTTTTTAACCTGCAGCAAGTATTTATTGATAAGGCTTTGTACGGTAGCAAACGAATTGGTAAAGTTAGAATACTGAGACGATTCATAATTGACTGATAATGAACCTGAAAAAAAGCCATACGATCCCGAAAGATTGGTTTTGGTGCTGAAGTTATGCAGGTATTCGTTTACTGTTTTACCTTCAACGGTATGGAAAGTTCCTTTTTCAATAGTCTTCTTTTCCAGGTACTGATCGTTTGATAATTTCACCAGGTCAAGAATCTGTCCCTTTACTTTTACCACGTCAGCATAATTATCGAACACATCGTAACCCGCTCCAAGATTCTGAAAATTATTATAAATACTATCTTTTAGCGCGATATCATCTTTTGGATCAGGACCACTGTTATCTTTCTCACAGGCAACAACGAAGAGCAGGCAAAGAACAGAAGGAAAGAAATACAACTTTTTCATAGCAGGTGGTTATTAAGTTATTACGAATAAATGTACGACAATTAAAATCATTTACAAATATTTAATTTTCATACTATTAAACACCCTTTTCACAATATATGCAGGAAAAATGCCGGATGTGCAGGACCGAACGGTTTTATGTCATTTTTAAACGCAAAGAAGGTTCATTTCAGAAGACCTTACAGGTATTTGGAAACCTGTCAGGTCTGATAAAGTACACGGTATGAATTATCACTTGTTTTCAGAATAAGCATTCATTTTTTTCTTATCGAAACGCTGGTAAACAATATAAAGAAACGTACTGTCTATTATTAAAACGAAAAGCTGATGGGACCTGTCAGGTTTTGAACACCTGACAGGTCTTTGACGGAAAGGAAAACGATGCTTATTTCTTCAAATGAAATAAAAACGATGATTACGTCATCTAATATAAAAAGAAATGAATTTACATCTTCGAAG
>DASQZP010000290.1:0-2199 GCA_035638655.1 Bacteroidales bacterium | reverse complement strand
GGCAAAGTGTCTGACAGTTACTAAAATTGTGTAAATAAGTGAAACCATTTTTATTGTCTCTTCAAACTGTCAGACACTTTCTTAGATAAATTAATCAGGTTGGCAACTTTTAAATAATATAAAATGATTAAACTGTCTGGCAAAGTGTCTGACAGTTATTTTAAAAATATGATTAGTAGATTAAACCAGACAAAATTGTTACATTTAATATTATAATCACAATACTATGGAACAACTCAACAACAAAGTAATTGTTATAACCGGCTCAACACGGGGAATCGGCAAAGCCATTGCAGCTGCCTGCGGTGAGGCCGGGGCATCACTCGTAATTTGCTCCCGCAATGAAGCAAATGTAAACCAGACTGTTTCCGAATTTACTGAAAAGCGTTACCAGGTTACTGGCATTGCAGCAGATGTATCCCGTATGGATGAGCTGAAAAAGCTCAGGGATCACGCGATCGAAAAATTCGGTAAAATTGACGTATGGATCAACAACGCAGGCGTTTCAACAGGTTACAGGCTGCTGGAACATGTACCTGATGAGACAATCCGGAATATTGCTGAAATCAACCTGACAGCCGTGATGCTTGCCTGTAAGATGATCCTTCCCTATTTTAAGAAACAGGGGCAAGGCATCCTGATCAACATGAGCGGACGCGGCGGCCATAGTGACCATGCGGCATTCATGGCTCCTTATACAGCTACCAAGGCTGCCATTACCACATTTACCAAAAGCCTGGCTGAAGAAAATGCGGGGCATACTATTTCTATCCACTCCGTAGTTCCGGGAATGGTAAAAACCGATTTCTTTGAAGATATTGAAACGGATGAGGAAGGCCGGGATGCACTAAAAAGCCTGCCCTGGATATTCAGAGCCTTCGGAATTTCAACTGAAGAAGTGGGTAAATTCTTCGTCAAACTGGCCGCACAGGAACCGGGGAAAGTCACCGGGAAGAATTATTACCTGTTGAAAGGCTTCAGGCTGTTCCGCGGCATCATGCTGGTAAGCTGGTTTAAATTAACAGGGAAGATTTGATACGGGAGTAGAGAAGTAGTGAAAGCCTGACGAAAATTTTAAAATAATGAACGAAATGCCACAAGTCTGGAGACTCGCGGGAGTTGGTGGGGGTACAAGCAGATGCTTGCGCCAGTGGAGGTGGTTGTAAAAAAGGTACAAGCGGACGCTTGCACCATTGAGAGTTGGGGGGAGACGATCCGATTCAATAGTCATTGCCATCGGATGAAACAGATAAAAAAGGTTAAAGCGTGACGTTGAACCTTCAGCAATTGAAACAATAGTGGGGGGATATAAAATGAAATTCGGAATACTCAAAAATTATATGCATATTTAACTATTAAAGAATAATATACTACTAAACCTCAAATCGACCCTATGAAAAACATTAAATCTACCCTGATGATGGCAGTTATACTACTGGTTGCTGCCTGTACGCCAAACACCAGCAAAGAGAATACTGCGGATAACAATGAATGGCAATCATTGTTTAACGGCAAGAACCTTGACGACTGGACCGTTAAGATTAGCCATCACGAAATGGGTGATAATTTTGCCAATACGTTCCGTGTAAAAGATGGTAAGATCCTGGTGAGCTATGATGATTACGATAAGTTTGACAATCAGTTCGGGCACATGTTCTATAAAGACCCCTTCTCTTCCTATCATCTGCGGCTTGAATACCGTTTTACCAATCAGGATATGGATGATGCGCCGGATTATGCTTATCGTAACAGTGGTGTGATGTTCCATGCACAGGCTCCGAATACCATGACGAAAGACCAGGACTGGCCCATTGCCATTGAATACCAGATACTGGCTGATGCAGATGATGGCAATCCACGGCCTACTGGCAATGTTTGCACACCAGGTACCGATATTGACTTCCATAATGAAATGTATCCCGGCCATTGTCTCAACTCTGATTCAAAAACCTATAAATGGGATCAGTGGGTAACCGGAGATCTCATTGTTTATGGCGATTCCCTCATTATTCATATGGTCAACGGAGATACCGTTCTTCAGTATTCCAAACCAAGGATGGGAGGCGGAGTGGTAACCAGGGCTGATTCAACCATCTATATACCTGGAAAAGCACTTAAAAACGGATATATTGCGCTGCAATCAGAAGGCAGTGGCATTGAGTTCAGGAATATTCAGATCAAAAAGCTGGATTGATTCCA
>DASQZP010000289.1:0-2018 GCA_035638655.1 Bacteroidales bacterium | reverse complement strand
ACACAAACCCCAGCTGCTGTTACTTGATGAACTCACTGCGCATATGGACCGGCAAACAGAAAATTTTGTTTTGGCATTGCTCAGCCGGCTAAGGAAGGAAATGGGTATATTGAATATTACTCATAATATGCGAAATGCATCACAATCAGATAAAATACTTGTCTTGCAAAAAAAACAACTTGTAGCTGTCGGAACACATCAAGAACTAATGGATTTTCAGAATCCTTACAGTGAGGCATGGCAGTCATTTTTATCTTGTACAAGGATTTAATTTAAAATTCAACCACTTTTTTTGCCCGTTCATTGGATTTAAGATCGGATTTTTTGCATCCGCGCAAACCGGATCGTAATTTTATAGTGATAAATTATTTATTAACTTAAAAACTATTTAACTATGGAAACAAAAAAGTTGTCTTTAGAAGAAATGGAAGGTGTTGAAGGAGGGGATAAAGCATGTACTGCTGCGGTTATTGGCATGGCTGCTTCAATAATTGGTGCTGCTGTTTCTTTTGCTTCTCTACCTTTGGGCGGACCTTTATCTGCATGGGGATTAGGAGCATCAATTGCAGGAATTTATGCGGGCGGACCAGCTATTGCATTAAATTGTTAATTGAAAATTTGTTAGAGATGCTATTTTTTGACAATAGCATCTTTTTAATACTATTTTTATTATGAAAAAGAAACACAGTAAATATCCATTTTTTGTATTTGTCCTACTTAATTTCGCTGGAATCATTGGTTCACAAATTGAGTCAAACCCAACTATGATAAAGGGAATCTGGATTGCTATTTCTGTACTATCCTTAGTTTTTATGATTTATCTGTTTTTTAAAACTGAATAATATTGAGTCGGATTAAATAACTTTAATGAGAATTTTAATGATGATTATATGACTTATGAGATATATTCTTAGCTATTAATCAATTAGTACAGGCATATCTCAATTGTTTCCATGAGTAATGAGAAATATGGTTATTAAAAAAAGAAAACAGACACTATCAATGAAGGTTCGTTTGACTATCAATTTTTTCGGTAGTCTGACAATACTTCTATTTGGCATGCTTTATAGTGCCCGCGATACTTATTTTTATCTTCTGTTTTCAGCTGTGTTTTTTGAATTCTATGGATGGATTCCCTATTTTTTTAAAATATTACAAAATGAAAATCTAATTAATAGATGGCTCGTTGTATCAACCGGTATGGCTTTTCTGCTGTCATTATTTAAGGTAAATCAACTGCTCTTTTTGATTTCTGTGGTTATTTATACTGCGAACTATGTTTCATATTATCTACCTGCTAAGGTCAATTATAATACCTTGTCAATTCAGTTTACCGAAGAAGTTATACCTATTGACTATTGTTTTAAAAATAAATTTTTTATGCGACGTTTTTTCTTGTTTTTCCCTTTGAATCTGCTGTTGTTTTATTTTTTGAGTTTTAAGGATTAGGATACTCTTGTTGAATAGTGTTAATCAAATGAAAGATAAAAGAAAGCTTGTTATTATTTTAGCCTTTATTACATCAATAATATTCATTGTTTCGGGGGTGTTGTTTTCCCGGGAAAAATTGATAAAGTTCGGTTTTATTACCGCTGGTTACCCTATAGGCTTATTTATTGGGACTTTATTTATCAGAAAGAAAATAAAATATAGTTTTAAGTTTAATTATCGGGATTTATTTTTTTTTCTTTCATTTTTGGCTTTAAATTACATATTGCTTCTATATGTTAAAATCAGTAATAAGCTCTTGTTTTCATTGCTTCTGTTTGTGAATGTTGTTGTAGGAATTTTTTTGTTTTTCAGGTTATTTTTTCGAAAAGAGAAGTAAACAAATAAGTATATAGAACAGGAGGTTTAAAAAACTATTCATATTAAAAGCTTATAATGCATATGGGTGAAAAGGTGCGGTATTTGTTTTATTATCTTTTACTGGTGATGCATTATCTTTTACATTTAATGTTGATTGTACTGATATCAATGGTTTTAAGAGAAATTATGGAAGGATTTGAAGAAGGGGC
>DASQZP010000288.1:0-2210 GCA_035638655.1 Bacteroidales bacterium | reverse complement strand
TGCAATGAGCTGGAGGCCATTATGCCCATAGCCAAAAAGCTGGACAATGGTGCCATACAGGGTAAAAACGACATGGGCAAATACGGGTACGGAGGACCCTGTCCGCCAAAAGGAGAAACACACCGGTACTTTTTCCGGATTTTCGCACTCAAAAAGAAACTGGCACCTGAGTCGGCAAACACCCGTGAAACTTTCTATCAGCAGATCGAAGGAAATATACTGGATCAGGCTGCATATATGGGAACATTCAAGCATTAAAAGACAGATTCTCGAAGCTTGCGGCAAAAAAGATTTCGGCATGCCCGCCAGATTTCCGGAAAACCAGGCTTAAAAATCATGAGCAGCTGATGGCCGGGATTGTGGGTGCGAGTAATATAGCGAAGCAATCTCACGAGTTGGTTGTGATCCGGCCTTAAGGGTGTGAGCAACAAACAACAGAATCTTCAACCAAATAAACAATCGGGTAAACATAGTGGGTCCAGGCGGATGCTCCATCAGAGAGATTTGCACCAGCAGAGAGATCAGGAAGAAGCATTATAACTAATTAACATCCCATGAAACCAAAAATCAACAGAGAATGGAATTAGGACTAAAAGGAAAAACAGCAATTGTTACGGGAGCCAGCAAGGGCATCGGCCGAGCCATTGCTGAAGCCCTGGCAGCAGAAGGCTGTAATCTGGCAATTAATGCCCGGCATGAAACGGAACTTGAAAAGGCTGCAGAATCATTGAGGAAACAGGGAGTAAAAGTACTGACTGTTGCGATGGACATGACCAGTGAAGACATGATCCACGATTTTTTACAGCATATAACTGAAAATTTTCCGTCGGTAGATATACTTGTCAACAATGCCGGAACAATCGGGGAACCTAAGTCTTTTGCAGAACTAACTACGGATGATTGGCGGCAACTTTTTGAGCTGAATCTTTTTTCGGTAGTTACCCTGAGCCGGTTAGTAATGCCCCTGATGAAGCAACAGGGAGGTGGCCGCATTATCAATATCTCCTCGGAAAACGGCGAACAACCCTATCCGGAAATGCCCCATTACAGTGTAAGCAAAGGAGCCTTAAATGCTTTTACCAAGATGCTGTCGAAAGTCGGAGGACCCGATAATATCCTGGTGAATGCTGTCTCCCCGGCTTTTATAAAAACGCCCCTGGTTGAAGATATGCTGTCGGGTATTGCAAATAGTAAGAAAATATCCACTGCTGAAGCTGAGTCGGCTTTCCTGAAGGAGAACCGGCCGGGAATACAATTAGGCCGTGACGGCCTTCCCGAAGAAGTTGGTCCGCTGGTGGCTTTTCTGGCTTCTGACAAAGCTTCGTTTATCAACGGATCAGTCTTTAGAGTTGATGGCGGATCGGTAATGAGTGTGTAGTCTAAACAAAACATTTAGCGTTTTCGCCGGAGTGTCAATCCCGTGATCAGGGCAATAATGATTGAGGCAAACAGCAGCGAAGATCCTGCTGTATCATACCAAAACCATTTCAGGACAATATCGCCCCAGAGATAATTCCATACCCTGACTGTAAGATCGAAACCATAAGGTGAGAAAAATAACAGCAACAGGTCAATCAGGATCGATGGAATAATTGCGGCAACGCCCAGGAAGAAAATTACACCCACAAGAATGATTTTTAAGATAGCAAACAGGGAACCAATCAGGGAGATCTCTCTGAAACTGTCTCCGGAAATCTTACCACCGGCCAGTCCGGCGATGATAATTATAATCGAAAAAATAAATAAAGCTGTGCTGTATTTTTTCATGACATAATAGTTTAATTGATTATAACTTCTTCGCTTCTGCTGATAAAATAATACCAAAAATTCCTGAAACTGATCTGTTTTTAATATTAAATAACTGTATTGTAGATGAGAACAGGGTTTTGAATAAACCATAACAAGTTATGAATAATAGCACAAACTGTGGTACTACCGCAACGGTTTTTCTACACTATTCCTCATGAGAGTTTAAAGTTTTAAGTATGAAGTATGAAGTGTAAAGTGTAAACTCAATTACTACCAAATAAACAACGGCCCCCTGAAACATCATCTGGTGCACATTTATAATGCGTTACCTCCTCTGGTGCTGCCTATTACTGCAGGAATCACTCCTTTTGGCCTAAGATATAAGAAACAGAATGACTGAATTGATATCAAAATTTCAGTATTTATGATGAACCCAGATGAAACACTAGGAATGCCTGAAT
>DASQZP010000287.1:0-9783 GCA_035638655.1 Bacteroidales bacterium | reverse complement strand
TCTTGTTTTTAAATCAGCCAAACGATGATTATACTGTTCTTTCGCATCACCTTTTACCTGATTGCTCTTTGCTTCATATTCATCAATTTTGGCAAAGATGTCATCAATACTCTTTTTGGCTTTCTCTTTAAAATTTTCTCTGTCCATTTTTACTCTTTTTTGGTTGCCCTACTCTTATGGATTTTCAGTTACTCCCCGGCTTTAATTATTGCGCGCCGGCCTACATATTCTGAATACAATTTTCTGTATATGTTTGATATAAAATCACATTTATTGTCGATAAATACATGCTATATCTTAAATCACCTTCAACAAAACAAAACAATACATATCCAACCCGGGTGCCCTCACTTTTTTTACATTAAGTACAACAAAACCACCCCTGTAATAGTTCGATGATATCTAAAAAGTAAGAAGAATATGATAAAATCAGACTCTGTGGGCAATAAACCATTTCATAAAAAATGCCCTGTACCCCTAAATATTCAGGACTACAAGGCATGTCTGGTATTATTTTAACGACAGAAATACCTTAGAGCAGCACGGATGTGCCAAACCGGAATCCGGCATGTTTGCCAAGAAACAATTCTCCCGGGAGAAATCCCTGCGTCTTGTAGATTCCTCCCAGATCCAGTGAGAAACCCTTTAAAAAAACATTCCTTCTGTTATAAAAAAAATACCGAAGATTCATATCAACAGCGCCACCATTGAGATGATCTGATGTATTGAAGTCAAGTCCGGCAGGTTGTTGCCAGAAATGGCCGTAAATATCGGCATACAATCTTGAAGTTACAGGAAAATTAATCAGTGCAGCACCAAAACCATTAAACCAGTTGGTACGGTTTTGAAACTGACGCAGATATAACTCCACATTTAAATTTTTGATTGTCAGCCAAAAATTCTCATCGATAAAATCACCAAAGGGTGCCATGGTATATCCCATGCCCGCATTTAGTTTTATATTATCCGACAACAGAAATCCGTTCTTACCTAAAATTAAAGGATTAATCAGGTTCAACAACGAACGATACCCCATCCGGTTCACAAAATTCTTTTCATCCAGTGTCAGCTGATCATAGCTGGTATAGCGGTAATATTCCATGTGGGGTCTGAACAGGTGCCTCACAGCGCCATAGGTGTCAAAACCGACAATGTCGCGATCGAGCTCGTTGGCTTCCTCTTTATAATCAGCCTCGTACCCGGCAATCCCAAATACATAATATTGCAAAATTGACAACTTACGGCTCCAGTATTCCCACTTGTAATCCGTAAATTGATCAAATCCAAAACTCCCTGTTTCTTCAAGTTTTTTTGTAATAAGATAATCCGACTCAAGTCCGGCGCCATGTAAACGAATAAAGGTGGGCAAATCATTATCACGCAAATTCTGAAGGGTTTGATCGGTAACTCCCTTCACATAAGCTGTTCCCTGGCTATTAAAGTAGGGCTGGGAAACCGACCCGATATTCAATGCCGTGAGCACTGACCTGTGTCCTTCCTCATGGGTCAATGGAGCCAGGAAAAGAACCTGAAGCCCCAGTTGAACCAGGTCAGAAATATGTTCATCCTTTGCAACATGGTTCAGCTCGCGCGCAAATAAGCGGTATCCGGATAAATAATTTTGATTGAATTGCCGCATGGTAAACAGCACAGAAGGAGAGTCCTGAATAATAAAGCTATACCTCAATACAGAATCTTGCTGCGCTGAAACAGATAAACCTGCAATTACAAAAACCACTATTAAAAAATATCTTTTCATCATTTAAACGATGTGTAAAAATTATAACATACTGATTTACATATTCATAAACACAATTGTTGAATCCTTCCTAAAATACTTATATTAAGTAAAACTGAAAATCAGGATTAGCCCCTTACCCTAAAGGCCTGCCTGCCGAAAGTAGTACAGACAGAGAGCTTGATTTTCAGCTACTTTACCCTTTAAGGCTCAGGGCAAAAAGTAGCTGAAAATCCTGGTATTGGCTTTTCGGAGCAGATTCATTATTTCGGAATTTTTACAGGCATAAAGCTAATTATCATTTAGCAATTCCTGTAAGGGAGAATGATTTTTTTTACAGAGTTGTATAATAAACAGCCGGCAGGCTACCGACTTTGATTAAGAAGGCATAAAAGATTCTTCGGCTTCCCGTATGCGGTGAAGATGACAGAAAAGTAGCTCACCGGTTTTTTCATTACGCAGGTGCATACCGTTTCCTTCACAGTAGCGGTAGAAATCACAGGACGCACAAGTTCCTGTTTTTGTCCAGTTGCGATTGCGGAAAACCTGATAACGATTCTGCCAGACATCTGCAAAATTGTCTTTGTAAATATTTCCCTGAATAAAATTGCTACGAAGACTGGGGCATGCAGATATTGAGCCATCAGCCAGGACAGAAGCTACACTTATACCGGCCCGGCAAAAGAAAAATTCATCCCGTACAACCCCTTCCCAGGCACCCAGAAATCCTTCACACCCATATGACAATTTTATCTTCCCCTCCTTCCTTGTATCTCTGATAAATTCAAATAACGCTTTAAACTCATCAGGATGCAGGTGCAATTGTTCATAATACTTAGCCCTGCCTACCGGGAATATTGTAAAAACGCGCCATTCAGATACTCCCGCCTGAACCAGCATTTCACATAATTCAGCTAATTCACCGATGTTCCTTCTGTTTACACAGGTTACTACATCAAATTTTAAATCGGGAATGCCTGGCAGTAACCGGATGGCTTCCATAGCCATCCTGAAGCTTTGAACGTTCCCCCGCAGCCAGTTATGCGATACCTTAAGTCCGTCGAGACTTATGGTTACTGCACGCATGCCTGCATTCAACAGACTTTTAAGTCTTTGAGGAGACAAAAGCAATCCATTGGTTACAATTCCCCATGGGAACCGCCTGTTATACAGCTCAAATCCGGCTTCTTCCAAATCCTTTCGCATAAGCGGTTCACCACCTGTAAAGACAATCATGGTCTTTTCAGGAGTCACTATCTCATGTACTTCATCAATTGCCCTGATAAAATCCCTAACAGGCATATCGGGTACAGACGCATCTTTTGTGCAGTCACTGCCACAATGCAGGCAATGCAAATTACATCGCAGTGTACATTCCCACATGATATAATTCAACTGATGGAGCTTTGTTTCGTTCTTCTTATACCGTCTGAACAGAGTGAGAGCAATTTTTTTCAGAAGTGGCAATCTGGCAACATTCATTTCCCGGATTTCATCCTGACATTAAATTCTTTGCTTGTTTCTCCTTCATACCACTTGCCATCACCATCGGTAAAAACCGGATCCTTATATTCGACAAGCGTATCCAGTGCTGCAAAAGTTCCGTTTGCAATACCATCAAAATCCTGAAATTGAACCAGGTAGGTCTGGTCAGAAGGAAAGCCCCATTTATCAACAACCTGGTAATTGCCATCTGCATCTGAATAAGCAGTATCTGACTGCATAATAATACGAATATTCTCAATAGGAATATCAGTTTCTGATGAAGTGATTTTACCTTTCAGTATAAATTTGGCTGACGGAGTTCCGTATTCGACCCGCGTTGAATTCTCACAGGATACTGAAAACCCAAGTAATGCCATTAATGCAGCAATTAAATAATTTCCCGTTTTTAACAACTTAACCCGCATCATAATAGTTTTATTTTCTCCAAAGATGTATTTTGAATGCCTTTGGTTGCGTTGCAAAGAAATTTAATGGTACATATATTTATCAAATACAGTGATAACGGGTAAAATATTGCCATTTTTTTCAAAGAATCAATTGATCCGTGCCGGGCAACCGTTTATTTTGTACCCCCTCCAATAGTGCATCCAGCGACTGCTGATCGAACACAGTATTGTTTTTCCTGTTAAATATTGCACAGCCATTGTTTCCGGTTCCTCCGTTGTCCCAATAAAATGGTATTATTCCATTTGCTTTTGCCTGTTGGGTTACATATTTCAGAAAATAGGCCCGTGATGCCAGATGAAGCGTCAAATTATCACCTGTTAAGGCTGATCGCCGTGTGACTGAATATTCACCAAGTACAACAGGAATACCTTTATCTGCAAACTGATTTTTCATAAGTTTGAAATTGGCATCAACTGTACCCTCTTCACCCCAGGTTGCATTCCGGCCGGGATCGGTAGTTGAATGGTAATCTTTTCCCCAGTAATAGAACATTTTACCCCAGCTGGCATCTTCAGTCAATCCACAAAAATTCCACGGTGTGTAATAGTGGATCTCAACCATCATTCGGTTGGGCACCGGATCAGTTGGCAGCGAAGTCATCAGTTTATTGGTTGTCTCAATATCGGTTGAAGGTCCCTGAATAACCAGCACACGAAAACTGTTCCGGCCACCGGTTGAACGAACTGCATCAATAAACGTCTGATGGTATGATTTTAATACAGCCATTTTGGTAGCATTATCCACGTTGGGCTCATTGGCACTGGCAAACATCACATGTTCATCAAAATCACGCAATTTGGTAGCAATTTGTTCCCAGAAAGCTTTTTGTTTTGCATTATTTTCTACCTGTTTATCGGGAGTACAGTTGTTCTCGAGCCAGCCTCCGTCCCAGTGTATATTAAGCAATACATACATATCATTATCCACACAATATTGCACCACTTCCTTTACCCTGCTGAGCCAGGAGGCTTTTATCCTGGCAGTAGAAATATCTTCAACATACTGATTCCAGGAACAGGGAATCCTGACTGCATTAAACCCACTCTGCTTAACCAGATCGATGAATGCTTTGGTGACAGGGGGATTACCCCAGGCAGTCTCACCACCCGTTGCTTCAAGAGAATTCCCCAGGTTCCAGCCAAGATTAATTTTTGTCGCGAGTTCAGAGGCTGTACTGCCCATGCCTGTTGGATCAGGATCCTGTGGTGAAGTATTGTAGCCGGGATACATCTCTCCTTTCTGTGTAACTGTAACCTGGACCGGGGGAGCATAATCAGCATTTATGACAATAGTAGCAGACCTGTCATCGCTCCCGGTATTCTCTAGTGCAGTGATAGTCACAGCAGCATTTCCCATGCTTCCGGTATCCTGACTGAATTGCAGCCAGTCAACATCTGCGTTGATGCTCCAGTGTGGGGCACTGCTGTTAACTAAGATGGTGGCTGCATTGCCGGCCCGCTTGAAATTAAGATTCGAATAATCTGAGGAAATTGTATAAATATATTCAGAGGTGGCCTGAGAAACAATAACCTGAACAGGTTCCGCATTGCCAGCTGTAACAATCAGGGTATCAATTCGTGGCAAAGCAGTCCGTGTGTTCACATTTAAGGTCACCAGCGCCTTTTGTTGCGTTCCTGATATGCTTGATAAGGTAAGCCAGTCAGCAGATGAATTTTCAATGTTCCACGCACCTGCAGTAGTCTCAATTGTAATAGCAGAGCTGCCTCCCTCCTTCTGAAAAACCACATTGCCGGGATTAACTTTTAATGTATCAACAGTCTCTTTTACACAACCTGCAAGAGAAATTAAACCAATGGATAGAATACCGTAAAAAATATGTTTTGCTGCAAATTTCATTTGTAATTAGCTATATGTGCTCTTATACTTGTTTTTTTGAAGCGGAAAGATAATGAAAGTAACCGGAAACTCATTATTGGCTGTTCGGGTTTTTAATTTTTTCTATTAATGCAATTCTATTTTTTCTCCTCCTTAAAACTACAGTAAAGCCAGTTTTAACATAACCAATACCGATAACTGTTCGTCCTTTAATCTCAAAAAACAAATAAAAACCGTCGATAAGTGCATAGCGCTGATTGAGCTGTGGATTTCGTTCAACCTGGAATAATCGCTGGGTCTTGCAGACCGCTCATATTCCTATGTATTGCCCACAGTTTTTATCATATCGCGGCACTTAATCTAACTTTTTTCTCAATCTTTGGTCTCCATTTCTCTTGACTTGACATTGTTTTGCAAATCTTTTCATGGTAATAAACTTGATACCATGTCTTTTTATGAAATTCGCATACATTTTTATATGCCTTCTCAGAATGAATCATCAATTTCATTATAAATTCCTCTTTCGGCTCTCTGTGCTTATTTATCACTTGGCTTAAACTTACTGGTGCAATATCAATATCCTGTGCAAAATTACTTCTCTTGGTATAAATCGAATCGATATATAATTTTAAGAACTCAGAAAAATAGTTTTGTTTATCGTAAACTGGCTTTTTAAGATATTCTTCCATTTTTAGTTTCAACTGCATAAGTTTAGCCTTCACTATCTGCTCGTTCGATAGATTTTTCATTCTCTTTAGACGTGCCTCCATTAGTGCTGTAGCCTCAGTCTCTTGTTCGTTTTTCGATGTATATCTTGAATCTACACCGTACTCAGTATCTACTTTCATAATATCAGAATTTTTAGTCTTCATCATACTTATTTATCAAATCAATTATCTCTGGAACTTCAATACTCAATGTAACCCCTGTTACATTCATGTTGTACTTTTCAATATAATGCTTAGCTATTTGAAGCTTTGGTTTCAGAGATACACACGCAAGTTCTCCGTATTCTCTAACTGCAATTTTCGCAATGTGCGCAATCAGGTTGCCAGTGATATTATCAAATTGTTTTTCTTTCCCTTTGTTCTCTTTTGAAACCGAAAGGAGTCTTATATGCAATCTCCACTCTTGAGGAATTCTTTCAATAGAAACAAGTCCTAAGATGTCGTTCGACCCAATAATCCGTAATTTGTAAACTTCTTCCTCTTTCTCAGTTTTCCAATTAAAGAAGTATCTATCCTTTTTTATGTTCTTATAATCATCGGACTCAACAGGTAGAATCTCTATCGAATATTCCTTCTTGGTCGATATCTCAATAATCCTCATTCAACAAAGATATGAAAAGTTTACGCAATTAGGAAATATTATTGATTTAGTTTACTGTTAATGGAAATTTCTCTAAATTGTGGGCAACGGTGGCGGTATGGTTAGTAAGGGATTGCGGACTTTTTACCTATCAAGGTACAACAAATGTTGATGCGGGTTGCTTTGCTTCGCAAACCACTGAAACCCTTATTTGCTATACCGCGTGTTGAACTAAATCCGCCACAGGCGGATAGCTTGTCCAACATAACAATAATTATTCATGTTTTTTTAAATTTTGTACTGTAAATACAAACTAAAATAATTACAGTCATGAGAAAAAAAACATCTTTAACCATTGTCGAACAAGCTATCCATGCTGTTCCTGAGTTTGAAAACGTTGTTCATAAACTCGAACAACAAGTAACCCTGCGCGGACAAAGCAAAAGATTGTATTAATGCTCATCTATTCTGCCGGCTTACGCGGACAGGAAGCTATTAATCTAAAGCTATCCGATATCGATTATGAACGAAAAACTATCCACATCCGGCAATCGAAGTACAAGAAGGACCGCATCGCGCCCTTAAATGTTCTATACTTTATTGTTCCGGGCTGTATGGTCAACGCTGCGAAGCTTCGGTTATACCCACTATGGTGTTGAAAGCGGGGCCATAGCCATGTTGCATACAAGACACACTCTTTGACAAGTTTTGGTCGAGCGGTTGGCTTTTTGAGCGACTTGACAATGTGTGTGGCTGTGAAGCGTTGGCATTTTATTTCTTCTTTTTCTGTTTCATCTTTTTTATAGCTTTTTCAAAATCACCTTCTGTTATCATCCGTTGTTCAGAATCTCTAAATTTTTCATATTCTCTTTCTGCGTTTTCCTTTGCCAATGTATGCGATATTGAACCTGCGTTATTTAAAATCTCTCTGTCATTCAAGGTTAAGAATCCGTTTAATTTTTCAATCCAATCTTTCATGTACATTGGGATTCTTCTCATTGCTTGTCCTTGTGCGAAAATCAGATACTGTTCAACCAAATTGTTTAGTGATGTTAATTCTTCTTCGTTCAAATAGTTTTTAGCAATTGAAACGTCTGCTTTTCTGATTTTATCACCTCTCCAATTTGTCAAGCCCATATTTTCTTTTGTGCTATTGGCTCTCAAGCTGATTATTTCGGCAGCAGTTTGACCAGTAATTGCCCAGTGCAATTTATTTTGTACCGTTTTAAAGAAATCAATACTAATATCAAGAGTTGGGTCATAGTCAACGCTTGTTGCATAAATATCTGTGATTTTTCTGTAGAATCGTTTTTCCGATGTGCGAATATCCTGTATTCGTCTTTCAAGTTCTTCAAAATAATCGAAAGGCAAATCGGGATTTTTTAGTCGCTCATCATCAAGAATAAAGCCTTTTACAATGTATTCTTTAATATGTTGTGTCGCCCATTGTCGGAATTTTGTAGCTACGTGCGATTTTATTCGATAACCAACTGAGATAATAGCATCAAGATTGTAAAATTTTTGTTTACGTTTTACTTCCCTGTTGCCTTCTTTTTTAACTTGTAAGAAATCCTTACAAGTTGCATCTTCCTCTAATTCTCCTTCTTCAAATATGTTTTTAAGGTGAATGGTAATATTTTGTGAAGTTGTCTGAAACAACTCAGCCATAAGCTTTTGAGTTAGCCAGACGGTTTCATCCTGAAAACGGACATCCAATTTTGTTTCCCCATTTTCGGTTTGATATATTATTATTTGTGATTTATTTTCTTCCATAGAACATAATCTCTATTTACTAATTCATTTCAAATTATCACAAATATATCATTTTACCGCTAACGCGCTGGCAAGAAAACAGCTCTTTTGCAGGCTGAAGTATCGGCTGGTGTGTCGGTGCTTGCAAATGTGCTGTTTTGTGCGTTGGCTGTTCACATTTTGTCTTTTTTTAATGCTGCAAAATTACCACTGTCGTTTCTTAGGCTTGTTGGCAACGTTCCTGCATATGGCCTGTGGCTGGACTTCTGGAAATCAATCTTCATTTTAAACGTTTCTTAATCCCTGGCAAATTCTCCGGGGAACCGAAATGCCTGCCATTAGCTATATGTATTGTGGCTAGTTGTTACCGCCTGGTGTTGACTTTTTTCGTCATTATTGTTATTAATTAGCAACTGTTTCGCTTTTAACCGTGCATTGGGTAGGCAAACTCTTTGGCTGGTTTTGGTCGTGCGATGGCTTTTTTGTGCGGCCAGCCAATGTGCTTGACTATGAAATGTTGGCATTTATTTTTTCTTTTTACTTTTAATCTCTTGTTCTAATTTTTTCAATTCCTCCAAATCTTCTTTGTCAGCTTGCAGTGCCTCAAATTCCTTTCGCCTTTTGTCAAAGTTTTTATAAATCTCAGTTACTTGCGTTTCCATTTGAGATTTACTTATTGAACCTGCATTTGTTAATATTTTTTTGTCCTGAAAATCAAGAATTCTGTCAACATTCTCGCGCCAAAAATCAATTGTGATGTCCATTCGGTTTTTTGCTCTCAACTCTGCACTTTCAAGAAAAATGACAACTAATCGGTTTAGCGTATCTATCTCGTCGCGGGTCAGATAATTTTTTGCAATAAAAATGTCTTGTTTCCTAACAATTGAACCTTTCCATGAGGTTAAATTCATATTTGGTTTTTCTGCATTTGCCCTCGAAACAATCAATTCTGCAGCTGTTTGTCCTGTCACGGCATAATGAAGTTTATTTTGAGTTTCAGCAAAAAACATTTGAGTTGATTTATCATCAGCATCATAATCGCTGCTTAGTGCAAATAAATCTTTGATTTTTTGATAAAAACGTTTTTCAGATGCACGAATATCCCGTATCCGTTCCAATAATTCATCGAAATAGTCGGGTCTGCCATCTGGATTTTTTAAACGTTCATCATCCATCACAAACCCTTTTACCATATA
>DASQZP010000286.1:0-2292 GCA_035638655.1 Bacteroidales bacterium | reverse complement strand
GCTACTGCCAGGTTGAAGATCTTCGCGACCAGTTAGATAAAGTGGAGACCAACGAAAGTAAAAAGGAGGTTTGATATGCCTGAAAAATGTCGTGTGGGTATCTGCGGTTTTGACCCCATGCTCGTCAAAGGATATATCGCTTTGAACATGAGAGCCATTTGGTGGCACATATCCGATGAGTTGTATGAGGAGTTTGACATGAAGCCTGGGATGAAGGTTTCCGGCAAGTTGCTCAAGCTCTACGACGGCAAAACCGGAGAAGAGGTCGCATCTCCCAATGAGGCTTTTGAGTGGGAAACCACCAAGGAAGTCGGCCTTGCCGTTTTGGTTCCGCCGGATGTAATCAAAAAATACAAACTTACAGCATTTATGTTTGGCGATATTATTGTTGAGAAAATTGACGGTAAAGATGTTTATCCCGGCGAAGAAAGGATGAGCAAGAAGTGGTGGCCGGATGAAAAGATGAAACTGGATTTTACTCTGGACTATATCGGGTAGCCCGTCACCATTGAGGGCCATTAAAGGGCGAGGAGCTGCGGAAGAATATTTTTAACACCCCCTTCCTAAAGAGTGTGTTAAGGAGCGTGTGTTCACCGTCTCGGCGACGAACTCCAAAAGAGTGAATCAGCACATATTCCGCGCTCCTCCCCTAAAAATCTTGCTTTCATGTAATATAGAACTGCTGGGAGGGGCGACCCACCCCTCCTATTACCTCCAAGTCAGCGAGAAGATACTTCTTCCCCATTGACTTATTCCAAATACCAAGGAAATATTTTATAAGCATCTTCTGGGCTTGAGAAAATTAGATAGTTTACACTGACCTAAGATTGGTGAACGACTGTATCTGTGAGTTAGACTCAGTAAAAATATTAAAAGCTTCAAGACAGTGAATGGTTACACTAAACAAAATCCTATCCTCGTACTGATCACAAGTGAGAAAATCCGAAGTTATATTATAGAGATATGCAAGAGAAACAACCTGTATCCTCTAATAAGTGCTGATCTCGAAGAACTTGTAAAAAAAATTAAGAAGATGCACAGCGCAATCGTTATGGTAGATTACGAAGTTGTAACCTCCTATGGCAGGAGGATCTATTCAATAATTAATGTTGCTTGCCCTGGATGTAAATGCATTATGCTTTGTGATCAAGATCATCGAAATTTTATCAAAGAGGCCGTGGAACATGGTGTTTACGCCTGCATTCTTGCACCTTATGAGGAATGGGAAGTGCTAACCATGATCAGAAGCATCATTGCCAAAAATAAATTGCAGGACCAAAAGAAGCCATATAAAAATCAAGGATTATAATTGAAATCTCAGCAAAAAAATAACGATATCTACGAATTAGAAACCCCACCAATATGATATTTATATTCCTACACTCACCAAACTCCTAACCGTCTTTTTGAGATAGACTTTCTTTCTAATTGCTTTTTCTAATTCTTGAAATCTTCTGCTTAAGAAAATGGATACTGTCTAAATAGAATGGGCGGAGAGAACCAGATATTCCTCTTCCAACCACGCTTCTAATTCTTTGACAGTCAAATGTCTCATATCACTGGCGCTGACTTTTCTGGCACAGCATCGCTGAATTAACGATTGCAAGCTTAAAATATGAGCCGTCTTGTGCTGGACTAAGAACATCCGCTTACGGGCCAGATCACGCACCGGACGATCCTTCTTGGGGTAAATATATCCTTGTGGCAAAATACCCAAAATCAAAAGTTGAGCCAGAAAGAATGCATCATATTGGTCGTCACTATACTTTATGTACAGCATGGTACACAATATAGAGAAAATAATGAACTTTGGAACAGTGTAGAACGATTTTAATAGAATAGTATGTGACTCCAGGGATAACAAGGAGAATTCTCAGCTAAAAATATAAGTTTTCTTTTAAAGTAGGCGGATATTTGGAAAATATAAAATATGCTAAATGACGGCATGCTCAAAAATACCTTTTTCGACAGTCTCCCAACATATAGCTTTCGGGTAAATCTGCGATAGCTGCAATGAAAAAAAGCTATCAGTGGCCTGATTTTTTTGTAATATCATAATACGATATCACAAAACGGTAGTTGTGGTGATTTCGGCTATTAGTCCTCGCTCTTGTTAGCACGTTTTGATTGAAGACTATCGGAATTATTTTGCACTTTTTTATTATTGTGGCAAACACAATATGTTGGGGTGCACAGACATGCTCTAAAGTTGTGTTTACTGCAATAAAACACAAGTATCATATCTATAAAAAAATGTTGTGATATCGTTTTCAATAAGGGCAAATCATTTTT
>DASQZP010000285.1:0-5625 GCA_035638655.1 Bacteroidales bacterium | reverse complement strand
AGTCATGAGGTGGATGCACCAACAGCCCACCTGATCAAAGCAGAAGTATCTGACGGACTTATTGCCCCGGGTTTCTCCAAAGAGGCAATGGAGATCCTTTCGTCCAAAAAGAAAGGAAAATATGTTGTTTTCAAAATTGATAAAGACTATGTGCCGGAAGAAATTGAATCACGCGATATTTTCGGAGTAACTATCAAACAGAAACGCAACAACCTGGAAATAACCAACCAGTTGCTTTCAAATATAGTGACTACAGGCAAATCATTGCCGGAAAACGTAAAAACGGATCTGCTGCTGGGTCTCATTACGCTCAAATATACCCAGTCGAATTCCATCTGTGTGGTGCAGGGCGGACAGGTACTGGGCATTGGTTCCGGACAGCAGTCCCGGATACTGTGCTCCAACCTGGCGCTGACCAAGGCAAATATCAGCTATGAGAAAACCCTGCTGGATTATGGCTTCCTTGCACAGCAAGAAGGAATGAAACGTACGGAGCTGGATCAGCTCATTGAACAGGAAAGGCAAAAAACATTCGGAGACCAGATCAAACTTACTGAGCTCAACGACACCTGCCTGTTGTCAGACGGTTTCTTTCCGCAAACCGACAATATTGAACTGGCCAGCCGGTATGGTATCCGCTATATCGCCTCACCCATGGGATCAATCCGGGATAAAGACATCATCGAAGCCGCCAACAAACACCATATCACATTTGTTGATACGGGGGTACGGTTGTTTCATCATTGAGAAGAGGTTGTAGAGGCTGTGGAGGAGAGAGCCGGTTGTTTATAAATTAGATGGTTCATCTGATGGTTATCGGATCGTCCGGCTTGGACCCCATATATGGTTTCAGGGGTTTCAAATTATTCCATATGTTTCAAATTACACCACACGTGAGGACCCGTGCGGCAGCGGTGGAAATGTTTGCTTTCGGCTACTTGCTTCGAGCTTCGAGCCTCCATCTTAATGCTGATAATTATTAGTTGTAATCCTGTTGATTCAGTGAAGATACATAGAGATAATTCAAAAAAATTGTAATTTTGGTTAAAAAGAACAAATGGAAAAATTAATAAATAGAATTACAATTGACAGTGAAATATGCCATGGTAAGCCTACTATACGTGGTTTGAGATACCCTGTTGAAAATATGCTTGAGTTACTGGCATCAGGAATGACAATAGATGAATTATTGGAAGACTACCCGGATTTAGAGCGTGAAGATTTTTTAGCGTGTTTAGAATACGCATCTAAGTTAGCGCAAGTAAAAAGCATCCATAAAGTAGCATCGTGAAATTTATCGTTGACGCTCAGTTACCTAAATCACTTTCTGATTTTTTGAAAGAGAAAGGCTTCGATTCAATTCATACACTTGAGTTACCTGATAAAAATCGGACAGGAGATAAAATAATTAATGAAATTTCAAAAGAGCAAGAGAGAATTGTAATTAGCAAGGACTTAGATTTTCTGGAATCTTATTTAGTAAAGTCGGAACCTGAACGATTAGTACTGGTAAAAACAGGAAATATTCCAAACAAGTATTTATTAGAGATATTTTCTAAAAATTTAAATTTAATAGTCGAAATGTTGAAGAGAAGTAAACTGGTTGAAATCAGTAAAACAGATATTGCAGAACATGAATAGTGCACCAGCATCCAGTAAACAGTAACTGATGATTTATCAGACTACTGATAACTAAAATTGTCAACAACAAAGTAACAGAGATATTCGGTAGTAATTCTGTTGTGTATTACTCCGCTCCCACGAATCCTTCTTTCGGGGCTGGTCGTATACCCACAGTCCAAAGGCAGGGATCCAGTTGTTTTTTCAGTTGTTCGCTGCTTGTGATCTTTTTACCGCAATGCCCCTTCGAGCTTCGAACTTCCAACTTTGAGCTACTATATTCAATTGTTACAAGTTGTTTCACAATATTACCGGTTAATGGTCTTCCCATTCCGTATAAGGATGTTTCGCCAGGTTGGCGTTATAATATCGCGGATCGGATGACACCTCATCCCCTACCCATTCGGGCAACTCAATCTCTTCTTCTTCGCTGTTAAGCTCAACTTCCGCGATGATCAATCCGGCATTGGCTCCGGAGAATTCATCCACCTCCCAAAGCTTGCCTTTATAAGGAATGTTATATCGTATTTTTTCGATAATCCCTGTTGCAAGCTTATGAATCATATCAACCGCAATGTCATAAGGAACCGGAAATTCATATTCCTCTCTTGAAATATTGATGGTCCTGCCTTTAATCGTCATGGTTCCCTGTTTGTTTTTCACTCTGACCCGAACCGTTTTTTCTTCTTCACTGCATAAATATCCCTGCAGGATATTGTCACCGGCCGGTTTATCAAGTTTACGCCACAAATTTGTATGTATTTTGAATTTTCTTTCTATTTCCATTATCTATATTATGAATAACACCAGCATATGAATAACGCTCAAAGCCCAAATATAACTGTTCTCCGGGAAATTTTCCGATAAGTTGGATCAATTAGCAACACTTTTAATAACTGTCAGACACTTTACCACGTTGCTATACAAATTGGCTTACTTCTTAGGTTACCCAATCCTTTTCAATTGGTTTGAAAGTGTCTGACAGTTTGGTCCCATTGCAATAATTAGCTTTTATTTGTTTTTAAATGCTTTTATCCCGGCAAAGGTTGAATTCTTCCCAAGTTCATTTTCGATACGCATCAACTGGTTAAACTTTTCGATACGTTCGCCGCGGCAGCCACTACCAGTCTTCAAATGTCCTGCATTTACAGCCACGGTTAAATCAGCTATGAAGCTGTCAACCGTTTCCCCGCTTCTGTGCGATACAAAACAATTATACTTATTACGGTATGCCAGTTCAATGGTCTCAAGTGTTTCTGTTACAGAGCCAATCTGATTGAGTTTAATCAGTATCGAATTGGCTACACCTTTTTCAATTCCTTCGGCCAGGATCTTTTTATTGGTACAGAACAGGTCATCACCCACGATCTCGATCTTCCCCCCCAGGGTATCGGTAAGGTTTTTCCAGCCGTTCCAGTCATTTTCTGCCAGGCCGTCTTCAAGCAATATAATCGGATACTGATTGGTCCAGCTTTCCCAGAGCCTGATCAGCTCATCGCTGGAAAGAAACCTGCCGGTACTTTTAAACATTTTGTATTTCCCGTCTTCCCACATTTCACTTGAAGCCGGATCAAGACAGATGCTGATGTCATCACCCGGAGTATATCCAGCTTTGGTAATTGCTTCGAGAATGACTTCCACGGCTTCGTCATTCGACTTCAGGTCGGGAGCAAATCCACCTTCATCTCCAACACCGGTACTGTATCCTTTGGTTTTCAGCACTGCCTTCAGCGTATGGAACACTTCCGCCCCCATTCTGATAGCTTCGGTGAAAGAAGGCGCTCTATGCGGAGCGATCATAAACTCCTGGAAATCCACGTTGTTGTCAGCGTGCTTTCCCCCATTAATGATGTTCATACAGGGAACAGGCAACACATGTGAATTGGCTCCCCCCAGATACTGGTAAAGAGGAATATTCCTGCTTTGCGCCTCGGCACGCGCAAAAGCCATGGAAACAGCCAGTATGGCATTGGCCCCTAATTTTGCCTTATTTGGTGTACCATCCATCTCAATCATCAAATAGTCGAGTTCGCGCTGGTTTAAGAAATATTTACCTTCCAGCTCACCAGCTATTGTTTTGTTTACATTTTCAACGGCTTTCAGCACACCTTTTCCTCCATAGCGTTTTTTATCGCCATCACGCAGTTCATACGCTTCACGCTCACCGGTTGAGGCACCACTCGGTACCATGGCACGTCCTAATGCACCATCTTCCAGAACTAAATTTGCTTCTACTGTGGGATTTCCTCTGGAATCAAGAATTTCAATTGCTTTTACTGATTTTATTTTCACTTTAATAAAGTTTTAATGAAACATCGGTTTATACTTCATTGAATATAATTGCAACGTCAAAATCTTAACATTGAATGCTGTTATCGAGAATTTAATGGAATGTAGGTGAAATAAGAAATATGAAAGGATGCAACTACTTCTGATCTTGTGGTAACTGACTTCACCATAATTCAACTATTTAATCAATACAACATTATGGTAGAAGTCATCAGCCAATGTTCGGGCGGTTGAAGGCAGACCTCATTGCCTTTTTGTAAATTTAGTAAAAAATGCGGACTGTGAAAATTATAACTGTGGTATTGTCTGTTAAATTTTGTTAATAAAATCACTGATAATATATACCCCGGGAGATTTGTACAATTTCAGGAAACTAACAATTGAAAAAAGTTGATGGATCAACCGTCCACCAGTTACTCTTATAACTGTCAGACACTTTACCAGCCTGCTAAACATGTTGGCTTACTTTTCAGATTTCTCAACCTTTTCAATAACTTTATAAGTGTCTGACAGTTTAATCCTGCTTTAATAATTAGTTTTCATTCTTCATTTATGAACATCTGCAACTGTCAGACACTTTACCAGCTTGTTATACATGTTGGCATACTCTTCAGGCTACTTAACCATTTTTGATTGCTTTGAAAGTGTCTGACAGTTCTTACTGATCAATAAACGAGTCATCAAATAAGTGAATTACTTACAATGATTGTTTATTCACAGCAGAATTTGCCACCGGCTCATAAAATTCAACCTCCACAATGGAGAGTGTGCCTTTCCTGTCCTTGTTGTCATCCAATCCTGCCCTATCCTCCTTTCCGGATAATTCCCTGAATTTAAAAGCATCGTTATCGCTGGCAGCACCAATCAGTTCGATCCGCACCTTTTTCCCTTTCACCGGAGGGAAGGTAAGGGTGACATATCCTAAACTCCGGGGTGTATCTCCCTTGTATACTTCCTGGTTATCCACCAGCACACGGATCGGATAACTACGCCTGCGCCAGCCGCTTAGTTTCATGACTACCTGATTGATATTGGCTTCCCTCACTAACTCATATTCAATGATTCCGGTTTCAAGACTGCCATCGTTGTGCCACTGGCGCATTTCG
This sequence comes from Bacteroidales bacterium, assembly GCA_035638655.1. Taxonomy (GTDB): domain Bacteria; phylum Bacteroidota; class Bacteroidia; order Bacteroidales; family DASQZP01; genus DASQZP01. The sequence continues at coordinate 610 of DASQZP010000285.1, read as the reverse complement.
TTGTCATCGTAGCTGTACCGGGCTTCATTCTGATTTGATGCGGCCCTGGCACTTTTAATATCCACCGGTATCCTGCTAATTTTATAGGAAGAGGTTGTCGGCGTCGGACCTTTTGCCAGGTAAGATGGCAGATGTGCGCCGGGCAGGCTATCGGACAGTGCATGGACATCGCTTTGACGTGTTTTTATCGTAAGACTGTTGCTCTTCAGGCCTTTAGAGGTGGCTTTGATCAGAATGGAACCCTCTTTATCTGTTGAACGGATAAATATCCTGTTCACACCACATTCAACTGGCAGAGATGATGCTCCGATATAATTATCCGGCCCTTGTGCGATCCCACCAATATATTCTCCCTGACCAGCAACCTTAAAATTTATCATATTTAAAGCAGTCGGGCATCGATTCCCTTCCTTGTCAACCACTTCTACCTGTACCAGAGCCAGGTCACTGCCATCTGCCAGCATGCCTCCCGGTCGATTGATGAGGCTTAATTTCAGCCCTTCGGGTTTGCCTGCTGTATTTATTTCTTTTTCACAAACCTGGGTTCCTTTTTCATCATAGCCTACCGCCTTGATGGTCCCCGGTTGAAAAACCACATCTTTAAAAGTAA
>DASQZP010000284.1:0-2752 GCA_035638655.1 Bacteroidales bacterium | reverse complement strand
AAAATAGTGGCGGAAACGCCCCGAAAGCGTTCGGGACGTTGAGCAAGCTATTTTACCTTTAACGTAGCTGAGGGGAAAATTTCGCAGCGCTCTACATACTGTTAAAATTTTATTCACTATGAAATAGATATAATGCATTGAATACCAATACAATACATTAATTATACAAATATTTGTGTGAAATATCCGGGCTAGAACTTAGGCTGGTAATCCTGATTTTACCACTTACACTTTTCTTACTAATCAAGACAATTTGTTGATCAAAAAATATTATGGGCTAGGTACAAACCCTGACAGAGATCCGGATCCTTTCGGAGTTAATTCATATCACGTTTCATTCTTTTCGTTAACCTGATAATATCATATATGGTAAAACCTTCCTACACGTTATATATTCCTATGTTTTTATTATAATTCAGATATAATCAGGATTCTACAACTCCATTTTTAAAAATAGATGGTTGCTGTTATCTTAGGTAATTTGAACTCCTAAATAATTTTGCCATGGTTATGACGTACTACACGGTGGTACCCGGTTTATAATGGCCGGAGTCATTTTTTTAAATCATCCATAGAGTTTATTAATGAAGCATTTTGTCCCCTTATTTTTCCTGGCTTTATTGCTTTCATATTGTTCGACGGCTAAGAATGTGCAGAAAACTGATGAGCAACAAGCAAATTTCTCCATATCAGATTCACTTTCGGCTGAAACCATTTTTAACGCCAAAGACGAATACATGCGAGGCCTTGAGCAGTTTGAACTTGAGAATTATGAAGCTGCCCTGGATCATCTGACAGCTGCTTATATTAAAATGCCAGAGAACAGCGGCATCAACTATGCGCTGGCTGATGCCTACTTGCAGAAAGGTGATTTGGTGAATGCAGCCTATTACGGAAAACAGGCTGCAGAAATGGAACCTTCTAACAAATGGTATCACCTGAAGTTGGCAGAGATCTATCGCAAATCGGGTAAAAATGAAGCTACTATTAGTGAATTGAAAAAAGTATTGCAGTATCATCCCGATGATATCAACGTGATGTTTCAGCTGGCCAACACCTACAGTCAGTATGGCGATTATCTTAAATCAAACAATATGTATAACCGCATCTTGTCGGTAAATGGGCCGGATCCCAACATCCACCTGCAGAAATTCAAGAACTTTGATGCGCTGAACATGCGCGACTCATCCATCAAGGAACTGAATGCCATGCAGAACCTGGACCCGGACAATCTCAACACCTTACAGACGCTCAGCGAATATTATATGGATGACGACCAACCGGCCGAAGCCAAGCAGGTTCTGCGGGGCGCCCTGGATCGAAATCCGCGTGATCCACAGACGCTGGTCATGCTTTCGGATATTTATATCGATGAAGCCCAGTGGGACAGCGCCGGAACGTTGCTGAGTACCGTCATATCCGACTCACTTGTACCCCCGCATGGGAAACTGCAAATTGCCCGCTATCTGTACTCACGTTTCAAGAAGGATGAAAACAATCCACAGCTCAAACAGGAAACGGGGCAAATCCTAGACCTTTTCACTCAATCCAACCCGGATTTTGGTGTTGCCCATGCCCTGGCCGCCGATTTTTACAGCACTATCCATAAGCCTGAAAAAGCATTGCACCACCTGGCCGAAACCAACAAGCTGCAGCCCGAAAACGACACCGCCTGGAGGCAGCGCCTGCAAATTTTATTTGTACAGCAGCAGTACGATCAGGTTATAGAAATCGGGCAGAAAGCGGATAAATATGCACCGGAAGACCCGTTTATCATGTTTTTTGTGGGCAGTTCCTACCTTTTTAAAAAAGAGCAACACAAGGCCGTCGACTGGCTGTCGCGGGCCAGCAAGCTGCCGGCACGTAAACCGTTCAAATCCGTCATTTACGGCTCGCTGGGAGATGCGCAGGCTGCTGTTGATCACTGGGACAAGGCGGATGAAGCCTATGAAAATGCCCTCAAATACGATCCGGATAATGACAACGCGATGAACAACTACGCCTATTACCTGTCCAATCGCGAGAAGAATCTGGAATATGCCAAGAAACTGGCGTTGAAAGCTTTGAAACTGAAACCTGATAATGCGTCCTACCTGGATACAGCCGGCTGGATTTTTTACAAGCTCGGCAATTATCAACAGGCCAAAGAATATATTCAAAAATCAGTGAATACCGGTCAGGCCAGTGCGGTGGTGATGGAGCACCTTGGCGATGTTTATAAAAAATTGGGCGACCCGGAAAAAGCCAAAGAATGGTGGAAGAAAGCCCTGAAAAAGGACAGCTCGAAGAAGCATCTCAAGCAAAAAATTTCAGATTTAAATCTTTAACCATTGCGTAACTTATTTTCCAGGGCACTCATTGTATTAATTTGTACGCTTGCTGCGGCTTGTTCCAGCACCTACACGGTGAGTAAAAAAAGTTCAGAGAAGTTCAAGGAATCGGATGTTGAAGCGTCCCAAATTACGGCTCAAATACCAAATTACCAGGATACCCTGCTTCGTATTTCCGGCAAAGGCAAAGCCATAGTCAGTGAACCGGGCAACAGTGATCGAATTACCATATATTTTACTGGAAACCGGGACTCAAGTAAAGTGACGATTAAAAATCGTATTGGAATTGAAGGCGGACAAATGCTGGCCGACCGCGATTCTATCCTGATCTATAATTCCGTTGATAAAGTGGCCCGTAAAATTACCATTCAGAATGCCTATTCCACCAACCTGGATGGGCTGGCTTCCATCAATATATTGGA
>DASQZP010000283.1:0-4910 GCA_035638655.1 Bacteroidales bacterium | reverse complement strand
CAATGGTAACAAAAGAGGCGATAATCACAATAAAAGCCGGTATGCGTACCTTGTCAGGTATGAACCTGGCGAAAACCGAAATAGAGAGATTCGACATCACCAGCACAAATGTGGTGGCCAGTCCCATTCCCAATCCGTTTATTGCCGAAGTTGTAGTAGCCAGTGTGGGACACATACCCAGCACCAGCACAAACACAGGATTTTCCCTGATGAAACCTTTGCTGAAATTTTTCCATTGGTTCATTGTGCACCTCCCTGCTCTTTATATATTTTATAGGCTTTTTCAACCGCATCACAAAAAGCCCTGGAGCTGATTGTTGCAGCTGTAATAGCATCAACATCCCCTCCGTCTTTCTTCACTTTAAGCTTGAATTGTTCCGGATCTTTTCCGTTAAACTGATCTTTAAAAACAGAATCAGTCATTTTGGTACCCAGGCCTGGTGTTTCTTTCTGATCAAGAACAGATATCTTATTAATCTGTCCATCAGGTGTAAATCCGACCATCAGATCAATTTGTCCGCCGTATCCGTTTTTTGAAAAGGTTTTAACAGCCACTCCTACATTTTCTCCATTCTCTGTTGCCGGATAAAATTCGAGTGAATCAGTCCCGTCGGGTACAGGTACTTTATACATCGCATCCATTGGTTGATTATCAAACGGCGGCAATACTTTTTTTATAGCATAGGTCTGCTTAATATACAGCGCTTTGGCTTTGGGCTTTTTGGTAAGTTCGTAGACAAAACCCAGAGCTGTTGAAGCCACAGCAGTTATGACAAGCAGGGTGAGTACCATATTCAGGAATGAAGATTCTTTCTTAGCCATGACTCACCTCCTCTCCAAATCTTTTAGGTTTAACATATTTATTAATTATCGGTACAAAAGCATTCATAATCAATATGGCAAATGACACACCTTCAGGATAGGAACCAAATGCCCTGATCAGCACGGTGATCACCCCGATACCAATGCCGAAGATCCACATGCCTTTGATGGTCATTGGCGAGGTCACATAATCAGTAGCCATGAAGATTGCTCCAAGTAAGATCCCCCCGGTAAGCAGTTCGAATAAAGGATCAGGATACTTTTCAGGATTGGCCAGCCAAAGTATGCCGGTAAAAACCAGCACAGTAATGAGTATCGAGCCTGGAATATGCCAGGTTATAATTTTTTTATAAAGCATAAAGATCAATCCAAGGATCAGGGCAAAACCGGCAATTTCCCCCATTGATCCTCCCATCTCACCCATAAAAAGCTGCATATGGGAAGGTATCTGATCCATTAACTGGGGAACAGTAGATCCATTGCCCAATCCTTCTTTAATCACACCAAGCGGCGTTGCACCTGTTACTGCATCGGCATAGGAGGTTTGGAAACCTTTGGGTACCGGCCATGACGTCATGGCAACCGGGAAAGAGATCAGCATAAAAACCCTGCCCACCAGTGCAGGATTGAAAGGATTGTTTCCCAGACCACCGAAAGTCATTTTACCAACTCCGATTGCTACCAGGCTTCCAACAATAATAATCCATACAGGAAGGTTTGAAGGTACATTGAATGCCAGCAGCAAACCTGTAACAATAGCTGATCCGTCATTAATCGTCGGAGTAACTTTAAGCAGGTATTTTTGAATTGTATATTCGAAAAACAGGCAGGACCCGACAGCTATGGCTGTAACAATAATTGCTCCGGGACCAAAAAAGTAGATTGACACCGCCAGGGCAGGCATAAGTGCCAGTATCACGCCGAACATCAGGCTTTGTATTGAATCCCTTCCGTGCACATGAGGCGAAGGGGACACTGTAAAAAACTTCATCTTATAGCTTAGTTTATTTTCTTGATCGTATTATTTTACCAACAGTAACTTTTCCCAGCCTGATATAATCCAGCAATGGACGGTTAGAAGGACAGATATAACTACAGGATCCACATTCTATGCAATCCATTACCCTGTCCTGCTCAGCCATTTCATACTTTTCTTTCTGAACCTCGGTCATCAGTAAATAAGGCTCCAGCCCCATCGGGCAGACGCTCACACATTTGGTACACCGTATACAGGCTCTTACTGCATCTCTCCTGGATTCTTTTTCAGGAATGATAAGTAAACCGGAACTCCCTTTCATAACCGGCGTATCCAGAGAATTAAGGGCTTTTCCCATCATCGGGCCACCACTCACTACTTTACCGGTATCTTCTGGTAACCCACCTGCTGCATCAATAAGTGCAGATACAGGCGTACCGATACGCACCCGCAAGTTGGAAGGTTTAGAAACCGATTTACCGGTTACTGTAACCACCCTTTCAATCAAAGGTTTATTTTTCTGTACAGCTTCATATACGGCAAAAACACTACCTACATTAAAAACTACAACACCAACATCAATGGGAAGACCTCCTGAAGGAACACTGCGGTCAAGCAACGCCTTCACAAGTTGTTTTTCACCACCCTGTGGATATTTCACCTTGAGTGCCTGTATGCTAATATGATCATCACCGGCAGAAAGATTAGAAAGATGTGCGATGGCATCAGGTTTATTATTTTCGATCCCGATAATGCATTTGTCCACTTCCAGCGCTTTCATTAATATACGTGCACCAGTCAGGATTTCCTCACCCTTTTCAAGCATCAGTGAATGATCGGCGGTCAGGTAAGGTTCACATTCAACACCATTCAAAATAAGGTATTCAGCCTTTTTGCCTTTGGGAACAGAAAGCTTTACGTGACTTGGAAATGTAGCCCCCCCAAGACCCACAATACCTGCTCCCAGAATTTTCTGAATAATTTTATCTTTATTAAGTTCGAAGTCTTTTTTCAGTTCAGGTGATAAATCAACACCATCAACCCACTGATCATCTTCTGTTTTTACCACGACAGCAGGCCGCCTGTAACCTGAAGTATCTGTTACAGAGTCAATTTTAACAACGGTACCGGTAACGGACGAATGCGTGTTGGCAGAAACAAATCCGGTACTCTCAGCAATAAGCTGACCGGTCTTTACGGAATCTCCCCTCTTTACCAAAACCTTTGAAGGCGCCCCGATGTGTTGAGAAACCGGAATTGTAACAGTTTCCGGCACCGGCAGTTTTTCTATCTCTTTCCCGGAAGAAATTTTATGTTCGGGAGGATGTATTCCTCCTTTTGCAAATGTTTTTAGCAGCATATATCTTCGTCGTTCAGTTATTGAGCAAAAAATAATATCAATTATCAGTAACAGGTTCTTTCACTCCCTTTTCCTGTGCAGGTGGCCGGTTCTTTTTCAATGGAAAATTAATTTCCAGAATAGCATCAGTTGGGCATTCAGGTACACATTTCCTGCAAAGCTTACATTTCTCTGCATCAATGTATGCCAGGTTATTATTCAGGGTAATAGCGTCATACGGACAAACCTTCACACACTTGTTACAACCAATACAGGCTACATCACAATTCTTGCGAGCAACAGCTCCCTTTTCTTCGTTGATACAGGAAACATAAATTTTTCTGTCCTTTTTATTCTTTTTACGCAATTCGATAATATTACGCGGACAGGCTGTAACACAAGCACCGCAAGCAGTACATTTATCATCTACCACTTCAGGAAGTCCCGTTTCAGCATTCATATGAATGGCATCAAAATCACAAGCATCCACACATTCACCATATCCAAGACAGCCAAAAGGGCAACCTGATTCACCTGTATATAAATTAGATGCAATTGTACAGGACTGTGCCCCGTCATAAACATTGGTTTTAGGACGGTGGGTGGGTGTACCGTTACAGCGTACAACAGCTACCAATGGATCTTTTTCCACTGAATCGCGTCCAAGTATACCAGCAACACTACTCATTACATCATTGCCTCCAACCGGGCAGTACAAGTCACCAAACTCCTCTGACTTAACCAATGCTTCCGCAAAATTACGACATCCCGCAAAACCACACCCGCCACAATTAGCAGCCGGTAGCGCCTCTTCAACCTGATCTATACGCGGATCTTCGTAAACATAAAACTTACGGGCTATGAAATACAATACCACTGCAGCCAGAATACCTAGTGAACTAAGTGATATAATCGTATATATAATTACATTACTCATACCATTATAAATTAAGCAAGTTTTTTGATCATGAAAGAAAAGGAACGTTGAATACGACCTTTCATAAGAAATAATACCAAATAATAGGGTAAAAGTATAGTAAGCGACAGAATCCCGGACAGAGCTTCATTGCCGGATATGGAAATTGTTAAGATTAATGTGAATAATACTACAAGAAAGGGTAACAGATAACCAAGAAAAAGGGCTCTGTATCCAAGGGTTTGTTCCAGAATAACATTTACCCATTCTCCTTTTCTGTAACTACCTGAGTTGTCTTCTACTTCAATAGTCTTCTCCTGAACCTCGGACATACCACAGGCACCCTTAGCATGACAGGAACTACAGGCTGATTGAGAAACAATATTGACCTTGATCCTATTTCCTTCAACTTCACTGACAATCCCCTGATGTTCAATATGTTTTGTCGGTTGCATACCTTTCTGCAAACTATAATTTGCTGCAAAATTACAGATGTTGCCTTAATAAAAACTGCTTTTTATCAGTTTGTATCTAATTTCGCCTAATTTATTCTGATTTTAAATAACTGATACCCCAATCGCATTGATGCCAACTAATAAATAAATTATTCTTCAATAAAGGAAGTTAACGGGTACTTGAGTCCTTTCATATTAACAACACGTACTTTAACAGCTCCTATCAGAACAGGAGATTTAATATAAACAGGAATCCGGTTTTTGTCTGCTGTGACCCAGATATCCATCCAGTCATTTTCTTTAAAAACAGTGCCGGACACCAGGGCAATACTGAAACGGTCAGTATTGAATCGTCCCATATCTTTTACTTTAATCGTTTCACTTCCCCTGTAAACCATAGTA
>DASQZP010000282.1:0-4401 GCA_035638655.1 Bacteroidales bacterium | reverse complement strand
TTATTATTTTCTGAATGGCCCGGACGATTCCTTCCACGAAACAGTTCCCGCTGCATGTGCCGATGCAGGGCAGATTAACCGCAAATATGTGATCCCTGATCATCATACCACGTATTATTATTCCTTTTCATCCTGTGAGGTGACAGAACAACAACCGGTGAATGTACAGTTCCGGGTGGATATGACCGGTCAGGATGTATCACGCGGGGTGTTTATCACCGGAGAAGTTAACGACTGGAGCATCGACCGGATGACCGACCGGGGTAACCATCTTTATTCGTGGGATGCATCTTTAAATCCTGGAGATTCACCGGCTTATTATTACCTTACAACTTCCACCTGGGATAATTATCAGCAGTACCGCGAAACAGTGCCGGACGAATGCGCCCTGCGCTGGGGTACTGACCGCGAAATTGCTGTGCCCGGTCATGATACCACAGTTACTGTTTTCTGGGATTCCTGTCACTGGCTGGTAAATGCTACTTTTCAGGTAGATATGACTGGCCAGGATGCGTCAAAAGGAGTGTATATTACCGGTGATATGACCGGCGATCCCTGGCAGATTCTTCCAATGGCCAATACCGGTGATCATGTTTATTCATTCAGCACCCGGCTTACGCCTTTCACAGAAGGTGCCTATTTCTTTCTGAATGACAGTTCGGGGGCGGCAAGGGAGAATGTACCCGACAATTGTGCTGCTTACCTGCAGACCGACCGGATGTATTATATTCCCAACCATGATACCACCATCGGATACTTTTGGAGCAGTTGCGATCAGATAACCCTGTCGGCAGAGAATATAAGAACTTCATCATACAAACTTAGCGTATTTCCTAATCCTTCCGCAGCCGGTGTTACTGTGATAATCCCGGATGGATTCAACTGCCGCAGGTTACAAGTGGTGGACTTTACAGGGCATGTAATACTGGAAGAAATGCCCGGGAACAATATTCATGAATATCATCTGGATTTGTCTGTACTCCGCGCGGGCATTTATCTTTTGTATCTTGCCGGTGATAAAACATCTTTGTATAGCAAACTGATCAAAAAATAATTTAAATGAAGATAAAACATGGATTCATAGTGTTGGTGCTTATTAACCTGATTGCTGTTTCAGTTTTTTCTCAGGATAAAGAAAAAAGCAAAGAACTGGTATATGTTGATGAACAGGGGATGATCCGCTGGGTGAAAGATGATGCTGAAGTAGCTCTGTTCGGTGCCAATTACAGCCTGCCTTCTTCCTCCGACTATCGTGCGGCTGGTTATGTTACCAATGACAGGAAATCCCTGATCGATCAGGATATGGCTCATTTTGCACGGATGGGCTGGAACGGCATGCGCATCTGTATCTGGGGCGACTGGGAGAATACGGATAAACAGGGAAACCTGCTGCAAAACGACCACCTCGACCTGGTTGATTACCTTATTTACCGGGCCAAACAACGGGGTGTTTTTATCCTGCTAACCCCCATTACCACCTACAATGCCTTGTGGCCCGATGCCATGGGAGATACAGCCATGGTCAACGGCTTTTCAAAATATTATAAAAAATCGGAACTGGGAACCAATCCACAAGCCATTGCCGCTCAAGTGAATTATATCAGGCAACTGCTCAACCATGTGAATCCCTATACCGGTATTGCACTGAAGAATGAGCCCGATATCCTTTTTGTTGAAATGATTAACGAACCCTGGCACCACAGCAAAGATGTGCAGGGATCGGTCGATTACATAAATGCACTGGTGGATGCTGTGCGCAGTACAGGTTGTCAAAAACTTACCTTTCATAATCTGAGCCAGGATTTCAACATGGCCGTCCCCATCAGTCAGTCAAAAGTGGATGGATGTACATTTGCCTGGTATCCCTCAGGGTTGAATAGCGGTTTTACCCTTCATGGCAATTACCTGCGCACGGTCGATCATTATCCTGATACAACTTTTCCAGCAGTGAAAAACAAGCCCAGGATCGTATACGAATTTGATATGCCGGATGTAATGTCTGGCTATCATTATCCGGCCATGGTGCGCACCTTCCGTACCTTCGGGGTGCAGTTTGCCGCCATGTTTTCTTACGACATGCTGAAAACGGCTCCCTGGAACCTTGGCTGGCAAACGCATTGTCTCAATTTAGTATAGACACCTTCCAAGGCTGCCAGTGCCATCATTGCAGCCCGGGTCATGGATAATTATCCATTATATCAGCCCGTGCAACCTTATCCGGAAAACAAAACCTTTGGCGATTGTATGGTAAGCTATGAAAAGGACCTGAGCGTGCTGAACACACCGGAATCTTTCCTTTATTCAAACAATACATCTGTAAAACCTGTAGAGCCTGAAAAGCTGCAACATATAACCGGATACGGTTCTTCACCGGTGATCAGCTACGAAGGAAAAGGAATTTATTTCTTAGATAAGATCCAAAACGGATTGTGGCGGCTGGAGGTTTATCCGGATGCCCTGCAGGTGAACGACCCTTTTAATATGCCCAATCCGGAAAAGCTGGTTTTCAGGGCCATTTACCGCAAATGGCCCATGTCGGTAACTCTCCCGGGACTTCCTTCAGACTTCCGGGTTAAAGCGATTAACAAAGGTAACCACCTGGATGATACAGCCACTTCTTCACGGTTTGTCATCCATCCCGGAGTATATCTGTTGTACAGTCCCGGAAATTTGCCGGAACAGTTACCGGAAAAGTTCGGAAAACTTGGTTTTAATGAGTTTGTTGCACCTCCGCAACAGCATTATAAACAAACTGTTACTGTTTCCGGCACCTTTAAGGAATTTGCCTCTCATGATTCAATGATTATCAGGGCCATGGTTATTGATTCTGTAGCACCTGAGGTTGTTAACCTGAATATAAGGCCGGCAGGACAACGCTGGTTCAGGACGTTCCGGATGGATCATGAAGCGGGATATACCTGGACCGCTAAGCTTCCGGGTGAATATGCTCCGGGACTTTATGAATATTGTATCACTGTTGGCTCGCCTGATGATACACTGACATACCCCGGGGCTATACCCGATATTCCCGGAAAATGGGATTTTTATGAGCTCGACCGCTATTATTCTTTCCGGGTGGTGGATCCTGAGGCACCGCTTGTTTTATTTGATCAGGACAGGCAGGATTATAAGAAACTGCTCTTTTCCCGGAGTATTGAACGGTGGAAAATCCCAAACCAGGTAATTCCTGGTGAAAAGCCCGGTGAACTGGTTTACCGTTTCGGACTGCCCGAAAAATTTCCTTCTGTCCCGGAAGATGTGACAACCTCACTTTTTATCGGCGATAGGATAGAAGCCCGTGCTGAAAACCTGTCACGCGAAGGAATGGCTAACCTGAAAATCAGGGGAGGGGAGGACAGCCTGCATGTTGTGGTAACCCTGGTTGAACAGGACGGCACAGCCTGGGCGGCCGATATTGAGCCGGGAAAAAGCTGGAAAAGATATGAGATTCCGCTGAAACAATTTTATTTGGCAAAATCAGTCATGCTGCCGCAGGGCTATCCGGGAAACAAGGCCTACTGGTTATCACCACCCGAAGACAGGCATGAGATGAAACCCCAAAATATTGAAAAGATACAGTTTTCATTGCGCAATCCCGAAACTGAAACCAACGACGGATTTTATTTTGTTGATATAGGGCAGGTAAGTATTTATCCCTGATGCCCAACTAATATTCGCGGGTTTTTGACAGAAAAATGGAACTGAATAAAGTATATTTTGAACCCTCAAAATAATTAGACGACCAGTAAACTCAATCTGTTCATTTTAAGAAGAAAGTTTTTTGATTTATTCACACCAAAGAGTGGCAGCTAAATTCAGCCCGGGGCAACGCCCCGGGTAATGCTTAAAATTCTTTACGAAAAATGGATTTTGTGTATGAAGGAAAAAAAAGGAATATTAATTTATTTATATGATTTACTGATTCACAAAACAATTTTTTATATGTAAAACATTATTAAATAAATGAAATCACTATATATGAAAAAAATAAACTTAAGAAATTTACTCGCAGGAGGATTGATTCTGATCACTGCTTTGCAGGCAAAAGCGCAGCACTACACCATTGCTTTAAACGTACCCGATAAGCCGGTTGTGAAGGGTAAGCTGCAGTTGGGGGGTGAAAATTTTACCGGTGAAACCATTGATTTCAACAGCCATTATATGCGTATGGACGGAAAACCATTCATCCCGGTAACCGGTGAATTTCATTATTCCCGTTATCCAAACGAATACTGGGATGAAACCATCAAAAAGATGAAGGCCGGCGGGATTAATATTATTTCAACCTATGTGTTCTGGATCATGCACGAGGAACATGAGGGGGTTTTTAACTGGGAAGGGGACAACAACCTGCGTAAGTTTGTGGAGTTATGTGCAGCCAATAAGATCGATGTGATCATA
>DASQZP010000281.1:0-6369 GCA_035638655.1 Bacteroidales bacterium | reverse complement strand
TTTTAGGAGCATAATACGATACTCATTTAATAATATCTTGCAAGCAAAAATTTTCACAGTCTGTCTGATGTTCATATAAAATTATTTACAGGATTTCAGATAACGGTTTATTTCTTCATCATAAGCATGCATGATTTTGTCTACCAGCACATCAGGAACCTGAAAGGCGAGCTCATTAATCTTTTTAACGGGTAATACTTTTGGGGAAGTGCCGGTAATGAAAGCGGCTCTCATCTTTGGAATTTCCTGTAGGGGAATTGTTTCTTCCCTGAAATCTATATGATTATTTCTACAGATTTCAATCACTTTTTTTCTTGTAATACCCTCAAGAATATCAGCAGCCGGTGGTGTTATAACAGTATTCTCTTTAACGAAAAACACATTTGACTTACTTCCTTCGGTAATATTGCCTGAGCGATTAACCAGCAACACCTCAAAATAATCAGTCGACCCTGTTTTTTCTTCTATCCTTGTTTTTAGCTCCTCATGTAGCATCTTTACATTTGGATTCATTCGCTCTGCCTCCAAAGTAACAGTTTGAATACCCGTCTGATAAAGAGCCTTAGGAGGATAGTAATGGGGGGTAATACAGGAGAGCATCCTTCCCTTTTTAGTGTTTTTGTTTTTTTTGAACAAAAGCACCAGCTTAAGATTACCTTCATGCAGGCTATTTGTCGTAATAACCTGTTTCATTCTTTCAGCCACAATTTGTTCCGGCAGCCCTAATTCTTTTTCTGCAAGACTTATCGATTGTTTCAGTCTTTCGATATGATCCTCAAGAAAAAGTAATTTTCCGTCAATTACCCTGATTACCTCATAGAGGTAGAGATAATCTGACTTATTGATTTCCGGGAAAGAATCAACGGGTTTTAATTTTCCGTTGTCTGAAAAAGAAGAAAGAATACACTCGGGCATTCAATAATCACTCCAGGTTAATTGTTAATAAAGGATTGGATTACTGCATTTTTTTGCTAAGAAAACCAGCAATAATTATCCGCCGGTTGCACTAAATCCACCGGTAATCTTACTTGGGCGTGGATTAACACACATTACAGGAATCTTGGCATTATTAGCAATAATATGTTGTTCAGCGGCAGCAAACACATAGTCAGCCAGGTTAATGTCCTTGGTTGTCATGATCAGGATCAGATCCGCATCTATCTCCCGGGCAAATTCCAGGCTTTCTTCTCCAATGTTGGTTGTTTTTGTGGTGTGCAATTCATAATCAATCTGTTCCGACTTGAAGTATTTTTGTGCAAAAATAAGGTTTGAATGCAACCCTTTCTTAAAAGCGCTGTCATTATAAGAGGGATGAATAATATAGACCTTGGAATGATATATTTTGGCGATGAAGATAGCCCAGCGTATCTTTTCTTTTTCCTCCTTTTTATAATTTACCGGGAAAATGATTTTTTCCAGGTTTTTCTTTCTGGGAGCTTCCTGAACGACTACAAAGGGAACGGTTGAACTGGCTATCACTTTCAGCGCCCAGCTTCCCATAAGCTTTTGCATCCCTTTTATACCATGGGTTCCCATTACAACAAGGTTTGCATTTATCTCCGATGCAACCTCCCCAATGGTAGTAAATATGGTGCCTTCCCTGACAAGAGTTTCCGGTTTTCTGCCAAATTTCTTCTCAATATCTTCAGCATCCCTTCCAATTTTGAAATTGGCTTCCGAAGATTCGGCATCCTTTTTAATTACATGAAGCAATACTACATCAAAACCACTGCTCTCAGCAACATTTATTGCATGCTCTGCAGCAAACCAGGCTACCTGTGTAAAATCCCAGGGGACAAGGATTGTTTTTTTACCGTTTTCCATATAATTATTTGTTTCGTAATTTTTATCGGATAAAACAATATTTGTTCTATTTTTGAATGACAAATGCTGCGTCAGGATTCAATTGACAATATATGAATTTTCTCTATAATATTCGAAAATTAAAATTTATTTTTATTTTCCTCACTTGCCTCTTCTCTTTTGAAAGCAATTTATTCAGCCAGTTTTCTTCAAGTGGTGAACCGTATATTCAGAATATTGAAATAAACGAACCGGATATTAACGGCCGTTTTTTTTCTTTGGTTGCTGATTCTTCCGGAGTCATACTTGCTGGTGCTCATCATAAAATCTATGTATTGCTGAACGGCGGATCTGAAATTATAGAATCTCGTGGCAATATTCTTCTTGGAAAATCCGGAACAGGAAGAATTTATTTTGCCGGAAACAACGTTTTTGGTTATGTGTCTTTTTCGAATCAAAAGGGATTTCGGCTTATACAAATACCTGTTAAACATGGTGGCTCCGTCATCCATTTCGGACAGGCTACGCATCTCGTTTGTCAGGATTCTATAATTTATCTCGCTGATCATAAGCACTTATACGCAATTGATCCTGTACGGTTACAGACTCAGACAGTGAATACTGCTGATAAGGTTATGATTACCGGTAACCCTGGTCAGGTATGGTTTAAAAGAGACAAAAGAACTTATCTGTTGATCGAAAATGGTAAAGTATGTAAAAAAGTTAATCTGAAAGAAAAGGTGCCGGCAGAAGCCATCTCTGGCATTTATCAACACGGCAACAGTAGTTTTGTTTTTACTGAGAATGCCGGTAATTATAGAATTGTGGATGGAATGATCTATAGATTTGATGCAGAAAGCGATGATTTTATCTCTGGAAATCGTTTTTCAAGTATCACTTCCCTTCCTGATGGTAATATTGCTGTTGGTACCTACTTTGGCGGTGTCCTGATCATTACTGATAAAAGCAAACCTGTCCGGAAAATTGATAAGCAGGGGAATTTACCTGATTTGCGTATCTATGGGTTGTTAATGGATAGTCTTAAAAATTTATGGATCAATCAAGGTGCAGGAATCAGCCGGTTACAGGTTTCTTCTGCTGCCGGTTTTTTTGGACCGGATCAGGGTCTTACAGGAAGGGTAAACAGCTTAGCGCGTTTTGATCAAAAGCTGTGGGTAGCAACAACTACCGGTTGTTATTATATGAGTAATATTGAACATACGGCTGCAGGCAGGAATAAGTCTCTTTCTTTTTTTTCAAAACTAAGAGCCGACTGCAGGTCTTTTTTTAAATACAGGAATAATCTCTTTATTATTACAACAAAAGGAGTTTATCGTCTGAATGATTCCGGTCTGAAATTACTGGTCCAGGGCAGCATTCTGGTTGTTGCTCAAAATAATAAAGATTCCGCTATATTTTACAGTGCCGGGGATAATGGTATTAGAGAATGGAAATTCATGCACGATTCGGTGCATCTGATTAATCATTATACTGATTTACCTCCGGATATTACCCATATGGTAACTGATCGCACCGGCAATCTATGGGTAGTCACCGGTTTGGCAGAGGTATACAGACTGGTAAAAGACGCTACAGGATATAAAAATATTGTAATTAATTATTCAAAGAACAAAGGGATACCACCGGAGCTGAAATGGATCATTCCGGAATTCTTTGATAATAATGGTCTGGTAATGATTACTTCAGCAGGACTTTATCTGTATGACAGCAACAGGGATTATTTTTCTCTGTTAAAAATACCCGCCAACTTCAGGACTTCCTCAAATAATATAATCTATCCTGTAACCGAAGACGGTTCAGCATCTTTATTATGTATGCGGTCAAATCCTGATAACCCTGATTTGCATAATGGAGTGTTGCGTGCATATGCCGGGAAGAATAAAGAAGGTTTTAAATTTTATCCTTTTCATGCCGTTTATCCTTTCCCCGTCAATACAATTTACAGTGATAAAAAGGATGAAGTATGGCTGGGGGGAAAATCCGGACTCATGCGGTTTGATATGCAACAACCCTTAACCTGCGAAAAGGAATATCCTTATTTCAGAAAAATCATCCTGAATGGTGATTCATTGGTTTATGGACTGGCCGGGAGTACTACAAACAGGGAAAATCCGGTTTTTTCTTATGATAATACACTGCGGTTTGATTTCGGTACTAATGATTATAAGAGTGATGGCCTGGTAATGTACCGGTACTTTCTGGAAGGTTATAAAAGAGGATGGTCAGGCTGGTCAACTCTTAATTTCAGAGAATACACATTTCTTCCTCCCGGAAAATATCGTTTCTATTTACAGGTTAAAGGGTTATGCGGAAAACTATCGCCTCCGGTCACCTATAATTTTAGCGTTCGGCCTCCTTATTATTTTAATCCCTGGGCATTTGTAGTTTATTTCATTCTGTTTATCCTTTTACTTATTCTTATTATACAGTGGCGGCACAGGAAATATATAGTTGAAAAGATCAAGCTGGAAAGTATAATTGAAGAAAGAACAGAATTGCTGACTCTTGAGAAGGAAAAATCTGAAAAACTGCTTGCCAATGTATTGCCAAAGAACACAGCAGATGAGCTTATGATGAAAGGAAAAGCCAGCAGTAAGAAATACAAGATGGTGACAGTATTGTTTTCAGACATTCAGGGTTTTACACAAATTGCCGAATCGATGAATCCTGAAGCGCTGATTGATCAGCTGGACACTTTCTTTTTTCATTTCGACTCGGTGGTTGAAAAATACAACATTGAAAAGATAAAGACTATCGGAGATGCATACATGTGTGCCGGTGGTATTCCCGACAAAAACCGGACAAACCCGGTGGAAGTTGTCCTCGCCGCGCTGGAAGTTCAGGATTATATGAAATCCCTGAAAAAAACAAACAAAAATATCTGGGACTTGCGGATCGGTATACACTCCGGCTCAGTGATTGCAGGGGTGGTGGGCCAGAAAAAGCTCTCCTATGATATATGGGGAGATACTGTTAATACGGCCAGCCGTATGGAATCCTCCGGAGAACCCGGGAAAATTAATATTTCAGAAATCACCTATGAACTTGTCAGAGATTTCTTTATTTGTGAATACAGGGGAAAGATGCCAGTAAAATACAAGGGTGAAGTGGATATGTATTTTGTGAAAGGTCTCAGACCAGAACTATCTGTAAATCTGAAAAGTATTCCTAATAAGCGGTTTTTCATTAAATTACAGCTTTTGAGACTGGCAGATCTCGAGGAATTTATATTTGATAAATGGCGCAATGAAGCTCCTCCAGGATTATTCTTTCATTCTATTAGCCATACGCTTGATGTATATACAAATATTGAATTACTTGCGAAAGCTGAAGATTTAGGTGAAGAAGAAATGTTGATTTTGCGTACAGCTGGTTTGTTTCTGCATACCGGATATCTTTACTCTTATCACAATTCTTTGGAGAAAAGTATTGAATTTGCCCTGAAAGTGTTACCCGGCTTTAAATATGACCAAAAACAGATTGCCCGCATTTGTTCTTTGTTAAAAAGTACTGAATCCAGCCTAAAACCAGATAATCAAGAGAAAAGAATCATCAGGGATGCTGAGCTGACTTATTTTGGGCGCATAGATTTTCCTGAAAAAGCAATTGCTTTATTTAAAGAGATGAAGGAACACAATGAAATTAACAGTTTTGAAAGCTGGAAAAAGCAAATGAAGAAGGAACTTTCCGAACATGAGTTTTACACACATACGGCCGACCTTTTGAGAGAAATTAGCAAAACCGAACAGCTTAAAAAACTCAGATCTCTGGATAGCTGAAAACGCATTCTACAACATTTTTTTTTAATTGGTAATACCCTCTTTTATTGCTATTTTTGAGTTCTCTATAATTTCATGAAAATTTAACAGGATAAAACAACACGAATAATGGATAATATTGACTGGAAAAATTTGCCATTTGGATATCGCAGGACCGATTATAATGTTAGATGTTATTATCGCGATGGTAAATGGGGAGAACTTGAAATATCGTCTTCTGAATATATCAATATTCATATGGCGGCAACTGCGCTTCATTACGGCCAGGAAGCATTTGAAGGCATGAAAGCATACAGGGGTAAGGACGGGAAAATCAGGCTGTTCCGCTGGGGAAAGAATGCTGAACGCATGAAAAAAAGTGCTGAAGGCATTAAGCTGGCAGAAGTTCCTAAAGAATTGTTTCAGGAAGCCATAATTAAAGCAGTAAAACTCAATAAACGTTTTATCCCTCCTTACGGGACCGGGGCAGCACTTTATATCCGTCCCCTGCTGATTGGTACCGGTGCAGAAGTCGGGGTTAAACCCTCGGGAGAATATATGTTCATGGTATTCGTAACCCCGGTTGGCCCATATTTTAAAGAGGGGTTTAAACCCGTTGACATGATGATATGCCGTGAATATGACCGGGCCGCCCCGCTTGGTACCGGGCACATAAAAGTTGGCGGTAATTATGCAGCGAGCCTTCGGTCTCTTGAGAAAGCCCATGATGAGGGCTTTGCCACTACGCTTTACCTGGATGCCAAACAGAAGAAATTCATTGATGAAG
>DASQZP010000280.1:0-2229 GCA_035638655.1 Bacteroidales bacterium | reverse complement strand
CAGTTCTGTTTGTGAGCCATAACATGACGGCCATTCGGAGTTTATGTAAAAATGTTTACTGTTTATATAAAGGCCAGATTGTGAACAGTGGACCTGCCGATGAAATCGCAAGTGATTATTTAAAAACTCAGCATGCCGGTTTGAAGGATTCATCTTGTATCGAGGAAAGAAATCATGAGGCCATAAAAAATTTAAGTTTTTACTTCAGCCGCGTGGAAATCCAAAATACAAAAGGAGAGCCTGCCGATATCTTTAAATACGATGAAACATTGGTAATGATTGTGAGTCTATCTGGTGAACCATTGTTAAACACATATGGTGTATCATACCATATGTATAATAATTTAGGGCAACTTGTTTCTGTTGGTGCATCTGGTGCGTATCACAATATATACTTCAATAAAAACACAAAAAAAATAAAGATAAAAATTGGACCATTTAATCTCACCTCTGGCGGATATATCATTTCATTATTATGCTGGCATGGAGAAGGTCCAACGGCAATTCTGGCAGATAATTGGGAACATGCCTGTTCTTTTACTATCAGAGAGAGCCAACCCTTCCGCCCAGGTCGTGATATATCTTTTAAGGAAGGAACCTGTATTATCCAACAATCTTTCTCTGCAGCAGAATAACTGAGGCATAATTAAAAAAAATGAAAATTTCGCAGAAAGTAATGAAGGAAACAAAAATAAAGTATCAGTGCCCAAAATGCAAAGAGGGCGCCATTGATTATTTTGAAGATCGTTTGCATTGCAGATCGTGTAGCCAAGAATACGAATTCCGCAGAGGCGTCCCGATATTGGATGTAGGCGACAGAAACAATGAATATGTGTGTGATAATTTCGATTCTGAACAAAGAGATACTGAATGTCAACCCTTCTATAAAGTATCTCCCCATTCTGGTGCCATTGGAGTTGATAATCCCGACAGGTTTCTTGACGAAGTAGAACAAAGAGGGTGGAGACCTGCCCTTGAAAACCTGTGGGGAGCAGGTTCGGCGGGACTGCTACGAGCTGTGGCTCCCAATCGGGTAGCATGGAAATACCTTCTAGAGATAGATCGTTCATGGAAAGCGCTCGATATAGGGGCAGGAACAGGGGGCTTGTCCTGCAGATTGGCAGAAGAATGTTCGGTTGTTGCACTGGACAAATCCTGGTGTGATGCTGTATTTATACATCTCAGAGCACAACAGGATCGTCTTTCCCGGCTCGAAGCAATCGTAGCTGAAGCTACCTACTTGCCGTTCGAATCAAATCAGTTTGACCTAACAACAATGATTGGCAGTTTGGAATGGATCCCGACAACTTGGCCCCAGAACCATCCGAGACAAACTCAGCTTCAGGCATTGCGTGAAATATATCGGGTTCTGAAACCAAATGGAAAACTTTTTCTTGGGATTGAAAACAGACTCTACCTTGGTTACTTTCTAGGCATCAAAGAACCCCATACTAATTTAAAATATATTTCCTTAATGGATAAAGAGAAAGCCGAAATATTATCTCAAGACCTTCGGGGACAACCGTATTTGGAGGTCACCTATTCAAAGGATGAGTATATTGAGCTGCTTAATGAGGCAGGATTTGATAATATTCAGGCTTTTTGGCTGTATCCAGACTATTCAACTCCTCACTATATTATTCCTCTCGAAAAAGGGAATATTATAAAATACTTCATTGAGGAACGCCTTAATCCCTGGGATTTCAAGGGCATTCGGTCTTCTCTGTTTCCGTTTTATCGCCTTCTCGATCCATTGGAGCTTAATAACCATGTTGAATTTTATGGTTTTCTAGCACGCAAGTCAAATGATGGATAGCGAACAATGATTCCTATTATAGAACGATATATTTATAAACAAATAAATAAGTGGCCAGTTGATTTTCAGCAGCCGTTATCTTTACAGCCATTATTTCTATCAAATGTTAATTATAATTTCGTTGAAAGTTACCCGCTTATAACCAAAGTAATACTTTGGTTTGAAATGGAAAATAATTATCCAAGTCTTGTCACAAAAATCATGGATGATGAACTAGAAATTGAATCCATAAACAGATGTCTATCATTTCAAAAAAGACTTAATGAAAAAATTGGCTATGATTTATACCCCAAAATTTATGACATCACTAAAATATCTGAAAAAATTGTTCTCTTCGAGGAAGCGGTAAAGAGCCCTACCTATGAAACCGAATTAAAGTATGCGATCTGCGGTCCTGAACGTTCGCTATTACA
>DASQZP010000279.1:0-3529 GCA_035638655.1 Bacteroidales bacterium | reverse complement strand
AAAAGAAATCTCCCTGTATGGTCACAGCTAAGGTATACGGGGTTTCCGGCGGCTTTATGCAGTGATACAAATCCCAGTCTTCCGCTGTTTTTATCGATGTGGAATGTGGCAATGCTATTTTCAGACCGGACGGCTGCATATAAAAAGTTCTTCACCGGAGAAACGGCCAGACTTCCGCAGGTTCCGGGAACAGCTACCGAATCAACGAGGGAAAGGAGTCCTGACTTTTGGCTGAGGGTGTAATGCAGGATGGTATGACGGTCGCTGACCGAGAGATAAAGATGGGTGTTTTCACCGGCAGGTCTTTTTTGAACGCTCTTCTCAGCGTTGAACCGAAATTGACGGGAAGCAGAACGAAGTGCCGGGATCTCTCTGCTGCTGACCATTAGAAAAACGAGAAAGATGCCTGATATTATTGTTTTCATGATGAGTATCTTACAATTACTACTGCCGAATATATGGATTTTCACCCTTTACACATTACCCGATGAATAAAATTTCTTAGTTTTAATAATGCACTGAGAAATAGTTGCTTGTTTTATCCTCTTCTTAAGAGTGTGAACTATGATGGAAATGATTGAATGACGGACTATGATGCAGTAAATTGCTCTTCATCATAGTATTCATTTAATCATTCAATCATAGTTCAAAGGTCCTGAGTAAATCACCCGATTGTCCTGTAAGGACGTATCAGGTTTGGAACTGCCATTCTTATCCTCTTCCACCTTCCCGTTTTTCATGAGCGGGCGTTCAGCATATCACCGGAATCGGTGGCAGGGTTTGCGCCGGAATATCTAGCCGGGTCAACCATGATCATCCTTACCGGGAGGGCCGGCCAATCGAGGATATCCGTTTCTTTCAGTGAATCTGTCTCAAGGTATTTCAGGAAGGTCTGAATTCCCTAAAACACTCCTGCGGTACCGGGAGATTCAATATCAATCCTGTCTGAAGAAATTTTTAAATGGTAACCCTGTTTATATAACTGATCCTGATATTTCCTTTGTCCGATGGGCTATGCCTTTGGCCATGTACCCCTTGCAAGTTTAACAAAAATCTGTACGGGGTGGATAAAACATGGAAAAAATGCCTAAGAATTGTAAAAAGCAAGGCTGATATTTTTTTATGCTGGTAGTCTTTTCAGTATCCTCAATTTTTACACCGTTCATGGCTCTTATCAATCGTAATCTCCACATCCTCATAATCAGATGTTGGATAAGATTTACAACAATGTGGGTTTAATGATAAATCCACTTTGAATCTTCCCTCCTTCCGTTAAGTCCTTCATTATATATATTTTGCACTGCAGTTTATTATCAATCAACTCCGATCTTTTGGGATTAAATTTATGAAGCAGAGATTTCAATGTCTTTTACTTCAAGAATTTCAGTTTTGATACAATTAAATTTCTTGTCATCGAAGAATGCAATATTTATTCCATCTTTTCTCATTGCACTACCATATTCAACTCCTTCATAGCCAATGTGCTTAATGAACTCACATAGATATTGTGTTGGCAAATATTCCAAGTCTGAATCATGCCTTCTTAATGGACGGGATAATTCTGATTCGAGATTTTGTAGGAATGGTTGATAAACAAGTTTCTCGTACAAATCTTCTTCAAATGGGTTGGTAATATCCACAGTACGAAGTTTTACAATTTCAATATCTTCTGTTAATTGAAATGTGCCAATTGTGACATAATCAAGGAATGTTGCACGGGATTCATAAAGAGTTGTTTTTGAATCGGAAGATAAGTACAAATAAGGGATACCTTGGGGATTTGCTCTTCCAGAAGTGGCTTTATTATTAGGTGGTTTTCCAATGTTCCTACAACCAAATCCATCTCGGTCAGAAATTCTGTCACGATAAAATAATGTTCCTGCTGTATATTTTTTTCGCTTTTCGATAAGATATTTTTTTAATGAATCCAGGTCGATTGCATTCTCGATAAAAAATCGATTTGTGGAAACAATTTCTTTTCTCAAATTCTGCCATTGATTCACTAATTCCTTTGATTGTGGACAGTTTTTTGCGTAGTTTATGACGACTTCAGAAAACAATTTTTTGTCTACAGATGATTCATCAGCAAACATGCTACCCAATAGATTATTGGCTTTTTTTGAATCTATTTTAAACAATTGCCATTCTTTCTGAATCAACTCCCCAATCGAATCTTTACCATCTTTATCAACCTTGTAAAGGCTAATTGTTTGGGTAAAAAATTCCGCCATCTCTCTGGTGTCAATTATTTTAGTTGATTTTGTACCACAGAAATCACAATCACCAGTTTCAGTGGAGATACTTTCAATGATTTTGTCAAGTTCAGTATTATTAAAACAATTGGAACAACAATACATTACAGGTGATCGATGAGGAAATTATTGATTAATTCTAAGTGATGCTTTACAGAAAGTTTTTTAATTACTCCTAAACCAGAATATGATCCGGTCTGATATAATTTCCTAAATTCCTGACAAGCAACACTATTTATTTCGTTGTCGTTGATGAAGTGGATTAATTTTGCTAGCGCTTCACTAAATTTTCCTGCAACATCCGAAGTATCTTCGTTACTATCGGAAACAAAATGTTTAATCCAGATCTCTTCATTATTCTTCATATATGTTAGGTGTATTACCACAGCATATGGAAGGAATCCAGATTCAGTATATTCATCGCCAATTGTTACAAAATCAGCAAATCCCTGAAAACCATCTTCTACATAAAATAAATGTTCATCACTAAAAAATTCATCGTCAATTTCCCTGTAGTCAACATTCCTTCTTTGCGCTTTAAATGGATTTGTCAGTGTAATTTTGTTGTCAACTTGCCTTTTTATGGTTCGCACAAAACGTTTGCTGTTAATTCCTTCATTTATTATCACATACTTTATTTTTTTAGTTCTAAGAAATGTAAAAAAATCATCTTCTGATCTTGGGATTCCATTGCAGATGACACTTAGATTGGTTAGATCATGTCTTTCAACAATTTGATTAATCCGAGAAATTGATACGCTTTCATCAATAAGTATTGCCGGTTGAAAATTGTCAAAGTCCTGCAACATACTATTTATTATATTAGCAATTCTATCGGGATTTTTTGCATCACCTACCGAAGGATTTACTATCAAATTGAAGTTTTGATTTTCTTCCACCATGCATTGAAGAGACTTCGTTAGAGTAATCGTTGTTTCTTTAACGGGTTCAATTATTGGACTTAACAAACGGTTGTCTGTTTGAAATTGGTTTAGTTCCCGAAGTACAATTAATTCGAATTGTTTGCCTCGAAAGTATGGAAAGTACATCTCTTATCGTTAAATTTTACGTTTCAATATATTGCTTAACTTCTTGTATTCATTCTTATCAAGGTTAAGAGTATAGCAGATGTATTTTAAATATTCAGGTGTTGATTTTGCTGATAGCAATTCCTTTTCCTTGATCTTTCTTTTTTTCAGTTCAACCAACATAAGATCATGAAGTATTTTTGATGGGATTTTCAAAAACAGATCTTTACATTCTCGGTAAAATTTAAC
>DASQZP010000278.1:0-13885 GCA_035638655.1 Bacteroidales bacterium | reverse complement strand
GTTCCACGTGGAACATTTAATATTAAACTTAAAAAATTAAGCATTATAATAAAGTCAACACTAAACAATCATTATAAATTTATGATGGCTTTATATAATTATAATACGTCTGTCCGGTTGAATACCGAACATGTGATTAAGACGGCTGAAAATCAATTCGTTTTACCTCTGCCTCAAAAGGCCTGCTTGCCGAAGGATTTACAAGTGTAAATTAATTTTTCTCACATCCTTTAGGAGGAGGCAAATGAAGAAAATCTATTGCTTATTTGTTAATTATTAAAACAATCATATAATTGTAAATTTTTATAAATTCTCTGGCAATCCAAATACATTGAAATGACTTAACATACGTTAATAGTAATATTCTAAAAAATCATAATTATTAAAGCTGAATTATTAGTAATTCAACAAGTCACTCAATTTTATAAAATAAAGAAAAGGAATTACAATAAACAATATGGCATCAAACCATTATAAAAGATTTACTGTCTATTTGTGTATAAATTGTTAATAACCCTGATAATTTATTAAACATGTTCCACGTGGAACATAATAGGGTAAATATTTTAAGCCTATTCAAATTCTTATCTAAGAATTGAGAATTATCCTTCAAAAAAACCAGTAAAAAGTAATTAAAGACTGATTGTTTTTATAAATCATAATCATGTCTAAAAATACATCCATCAAAAATTAAATCCTCCTACCATAACCATTTGTATTACAAACGAAATAATCGAGAATAATGAATATACCTTGTTTACTATTATAAAAGAACTTCGGTCTTGATAAAAATGTTTTTATATAATATTCTTTGGAATAGTGGGTTATTCATATTGGTTTATATCTCCAGACACGTTTACCATTTAGATAAAATAAAAAATCCAGAAAATCTAATGTGTGTGCATAAATTGTTAATAACCCTGGAAATTTCTATAATATGTTCCACGTGGAACATATTAAAAAATATACAAATTCCATTAAATTTCTACTTTTGTAAAAAAACATACATCAAATTTAGAAAGACCATATAATCGTGAGGTTATATTATTAATCATAATGCACTGGTAAGCTGTGGGTACTTTTAGTGCTAAAATTATCTGTGTGTTGACTTACCCTCTATATAAACCATATATTATCTTAATTGATATTAAAAGGAAAATTCAGGTAATAATCAATGTTGCAAAAATTCATACAAATATTCATTACGGGATGATCGCAATTATTACACCTCATAAATCTTTAAAATAATTAGAGTCTATCATAAAACAAGTGTCCGGATGAGAATGTTCCAGAACAAGACATTCGAAAATTTCAATGCACATTATACTAATATATAGGAGGAATTAAAGTTTTTGAGACAAAACAGGTATCGGACATAATGTAAAGACACAAATTAGTCTTAAATATCTAATACAATGAACGAACACATTAATTAATTATTTATTAAAGATGACAAATTCTAACTCCAATCGATAGAAAGAACTATAGAATTTTAGTAATACTATTCCTGTAAAATGAGGAAACACATAATAGATAATAATTATAGAAGAATTGAAAAGTTAGAAACATGTTAATAACTCAAGAAAATACAAGAAAATGTTCCACGTGGAACATTACCTGCCAAAATGAATTAATAGCACACTAATATCTGCCGGACTTACTCCACTAATTCTACTGGCCTGTCCAATAGTAGCCGGACGAATTTTTGAAAGCTTCTGCCTGGCTTCTGTACTAATAGATTTCATTTTGTTAAAATCAAAATCATCCCGAATAGAAATATGCTCCAATCGTTGCATTTTATCTGCCAGATTCTTCTCCCGCTCAATATAACCCGCGTATTTAAGATTTATTTCCACACTTTCCAGAATTTCATCGTTCCTTCCATCTAATACATCAATGAGATCAGAAAATCCATCAACAAAAGGGGCAACATCATAGATTGATAATTGTGGTCGTAATACAAGTTCTTTTGCTTTAACAGATTGTTTTAGTGGTGAAGTTTTCACTCGGTCCAAAAGATCGTTCACTTTATCTGGTTGGACACTTTGTTTAGAAAGTAAATTAATAATGTGATTTTTACTGCTGATTTTCTGGTCAAGTAATTGCATCCTGAATTCATCTGCCAAACCCATTCGGTAAGATTTTTCTGTTAAACGTTCATCTGCATTGTCCTGGCGCAACAAAATACGATATTCAGCTCTGCTGGTAAACATACGGTAAGGCTCATCTACCCCTTTTGTCACCAAATCATCAATTAATACACCAACATAGGCTTCATTCCTACCAAGTATAAAAGGATCCTGGTCATTCAATTTTAAATGAGCATTGATACCAGCGACCATGCCCTGCGAGGCTGCCTCTTCATAACCAGTGGTGCCATTAATCTGACCGGCAAAATAAAGGTTTTCAATATTCTTAGTTTCTAAGGTATGCTTCAACTGAGTAGGCGGATAATAATCATATTCGATGGCGTACCCGGGACGAAACATTTCAACCTTCTCCAAACCTTTGATTCGTCTTAATGCCTTTAACTGCACATCCCACGGCAAGGAAGAAGAAAAACCGTTAATATAATATTCTATTGTTTTATGTCCCTCGGGTTCTAAAAATAACTGGTGACTGGTTTTATCATGAAATGTAACAATTTTATCTTCAATACTCGGACAGTATCTCGGCCCTACTCCTTGAATAATTCCGGCATACAACGGACTGTCCTTAAAACCCTTTTCCAATTCGGTATGTACATCCTCATTGGTAAAAGCAATGAAACATTTCTTTGAATTATTTGGTAGAAAATCATATGTTTTAAAAGAAAACTGCCCTCCTCCTACATCCCCGGGCTGTGATTCCAAAACATCAAAATTAATGGTTCGGCCATCTAACCTGGCAGGTGTACCGGTTTTCATTCTTCCTACTTCAAAACCGTATTCTCTTAATTGTTCACTAATTCCAACAGAAGAGGGCTCACTCGCCCGACCACCTGATAGTTGATTCCTCCCAACATGAATAATACCATTTCCAAAAGTACCATTCGTAAGAATAACAGAACGTCCGTAAAATTCAATTCCTAATTTAGTACGAACACCAATCACCTTACTATTCTCAAGAATTAAGGCAGTAACCATATCCTGCCAAAAATCCAACCCTTTGATATTTTCAAGCTCATTTCTCCATTCCGCACTAAAAAGCATCCTGTCACACTGGGCACGAGGGCTCCACATGGCTGGTCCTTTGGAACGATTCAGCATACGGAATTGGATCATGCTCTTGTCGGTTACAATTCCGGTATATCCGCCCATGGCGTCAATTTCCCTGACAATCTGACCCTTTGCAATTCCTCCTATAGCGGGGTTGCAACTCATTTGGGCAATTTTTGCCATGTCCATGGTGATCAGCAATACATTTGATCCCATATTTGCAGCAGCTGCAGCAGCTTCACTTCCGGCATGACCAGCACCAACTACAATAACATCATATTCCTTAAACATTACAGAAATCAATTAAATTTCTGCAAAGATAAGCTAATTTGACTGAAATATATTTTATGAATTTTGTTTAAAAGAAGTTTAGAACAATCTATCAAGATAAAAATTCTCTTTTCCCTGCATAACTGTCTTTTCTATATCCGAATGATCGCTATATCCGCATAGATGCAGCACTCCATGTATAATAACCCGGTAAATCTCTTGCTCAAAACTTACCGTAAATTCACGTGCATTGTTTATTACAGTATCCACACTTATGTAAATTTCTCCTTCTCCGGATGTTGAATCCTCAGATAAATTAAAAGTTATAACATCCGTATAAAAATTATGTTGAAGATATGTTTTGTTAATATCTAACAGAAAAGAATCCGAGCAAAAAATAAGGTTTAAACTTTTAAAGTTTAAACCTTCATTATTAAAAGTTGTTTCTATCCAACTTTTAATATTATCTTCTGATTCTAATTTAAAATCTACATCCTCAGAAAAAAAGTTGATTTTCAATTATACTATAATTTAAAGATTAATTCAACCTGAGATCCATTGTCGCTAAATACAAGTTCATCTGACAGTTTTTCCATTAAAAAAACTCCTCGGCCATTGATATTTTCAATGTTTTCAGGTGCTGTAGGATCGGGAATGTTTTCATAATCAAAACCAGGCCCAGTGTCTTTAATTACAATATGTAATTCCTCTTCATCATAAGAATATGTGATCGTTACATCTTTATTTTCATCCAGTTTGTTTCCATGTAGAATGGCATTATTGGCTGCTTCCAGTGTAGCTATCAATACATTCCCGTATATTTCAGCATTTAAGTTACATTCCACAGATATATCGTCCACAAGCTTCTCAACTTTACGGAGATTTTCGATTTTGGAAGCAACTTTAACCACTTTTTCCATTAACAACATATATTTAATAATTTATGTTACAACTTTATACAATACGATTCACGATATTATACTATAAATAATCTTTAAAGTTACTAAATTTTCAAATTTTATCTTAATTTTTAGTTAAATGGTTAATTTCAATGGTTCAATTATATAATATAAGTGACGAACTACTGATGTGCCAACCAATCGGCAGGATTAAGCTTACTAAGCTCCTCCCAGATTTCCAGATGTAAAACAGATGCATTTTCATTCGGATCACCGTAAACTTTACCAATAATCTGTTTGGTATTTACATGATCACCAGATTTAACAGTAACATCAACCAGGTTTTGATATACCGTTAAAAAATTACCATGTCTGATTATCACCGTATAATTCGCACCTAAAATAGCCAGCACCTTAGTAACCTCTCCCTTAAACATAGCTCTTACTTCGGAACCTTTTTTCGTACTAATATCTATTCCATTATTACGTACTTTAATTCCCTTTAAAACAGGATGATTATGCTCACCAAAAGAACCAGTTACAACACCTGTGGTTGTTGGCCAGGGCAATAATCCTTTATTTTTCTTAAAATCATCAGAGACCAGCTTTTCTTCAGGAGTTAAGCTACTGTATAAATCATTACTTTTCCCCATTTTTGCTTTAGCTTCAAGAGCAATAAGCCGTTGAATTTCCGATTCAAGTTGATTAGCAATTTTTTCCTTTTCAGCAAGTTGTGCTTTTAATTCTTTCTCCTTATTTTGTAAACCGGTCACCAGTCTTTTTTGCTGACTTACCTCAAGATTTAAAATTTCAGTTTCATGTTTTTTATCATCTAACAATGCCAGTTTATCTTCCTTACTCTTTTCAAGTTCAATAATAGTAGTATTAAGCACATTTTGTACAGCCTGAATAACTCTGGCTTGTTTTTGCCTAAATTTAGTATATTGCTGCAAATATTTTAAACGCTTATAAGCTGTATTAAAATCCTTCGCAGATAAAATAAACATTATCTGCGTATATTTATCATGGTTTTTATAAGCATAATAAATCATTTTTGCATAATTTCTTTTTAATCTTAACAAATCCTCTTGCAAAGAGTTTACCACAAATTCATTATTGCTAATTCGATCCTGAATCCGGTTAATTTCATCATTAAGCGAATTAATTACATCATATCTTAACTGAATTCTTTTATTCAACAAAACCAGCTTTGAAAGAGAACTACTTTTATCTTTCTGAGTAGCGGCTAAAAGCTGATTTGTACGTTCTATTTCTTTCTTAGTCTCTTGTCTTTTCTTCTCAAGCTCACTTCTTGACTGACTATTGACAATGGAAAGAGTACAGAAGGTAAAAAAAATTAAGAAAAATGATAATATATTAATCTTATAATTCATAAACATCGCCAATCAACTCTTATTCAGATTTAGCAGACGAAATCTTATTCTCAATAGACTCTTTATTACCTCCCAGTTCAATAGCCATTTTCCATTGAGTGATAGCTTTCTTTGCATTTCCTAGCTTATACAAAATATCACCATAATGATTAACTATTTCACTATTTTCATCTCCCCCGGTATGAATTGCTTTTTCAATAACTTCAAGAGCTTTGTTCAATTGTCCGTCCTTAAATAAAATCCAGGCATAAGTATCAAGATAAGTGGAATTTTCAGGGTCTTTGGTAATAACTCGTCTAATCATATCCAGGGCTTTATCTAAATTTTCTCCCCTTTCCGATAAGTAATAACTATAGTTATTAAGTACTAATATATTATTGGGGTCCATTTGCAAAACTTTATCAAAAGCCTGATCAGATTTGGAACTTTCATTTAATTCATGATAGGCATCCCCTAAAAAAGTATAAATTTGTATCTGAAGTGGTTTATTATCTGCGTATTTTAAACCTTTTTGTAATGCTGAAACAGCCTCTTCTGCGCGGTTAGTCTGAAGACATGCTAATCCATAAAACATATATAATTCAGGCTTATCAGAAAAATAGCCAAGTGCTTCTTTACTGAAAGTGTACATTAAATTGAAATCACCTAATTCACTTTGTATATATAAAAACTGCTGCCAGATTACATAATTATTTTTTTCTTTATTTAATACAAATTTTAATTCTTCAGCCGCTTTATTAAATTCATTAATTCGAACGAAGTAATCTGCCGAAATAGTATGTACTTTAATATTATCAGGATAATGTTCCAACAAAGAATCTACAAGTATTTTAACTTCATTTTTTGTTTCATTGAAAACCTTTTGATCAGATAGATAACCAACCAGCACCTGTATTTTGGAATTAATATCCATTAATGGATTTTGAAAAGCCTTTTTAACAAGTGGCATAGCTTTATCATAATTTCCAATAGATCTATAAAATTCAGAAGCAGATAATAAAGCCTGCAAATTTGATGGATCCCTTTCAAGAATACTTTGATAAATTTCTTTCGCTTTATCATTCATATTATGGGAAGCATAAAGTTCAGCAAGAATTCCTGAATACTGTATTTTATCGGGAAATTTTAAAATTAACTTGTTTAGCTCTGCTGCAGCCTCATCAATTTTACCATCCTTAGCATAAATTTGCTCTTTTGCTAAGGAAACATTTTCTGAAACACCAAACTTTTGTTCGATTTTGTTTAA
This sequence comes from Bacteroidales bacterium, assembly GCA_035638655.1. GTDB lineage: Bacteria > Bacteroidota > Bacteroidia > Bacteroidales > DASQZP01 > DASQZP01. The sequence goes on along the minus strand of DASQZP010000278.1, from coordinate 6,879 downwards.
TACGTTGATTGCTTCTTTAGGCTCATCATTACCAGCAAGCAGTACCGCCAAATCATAAGAAAGATCGGCCCTGTCCGGATTATGTTTTACAATTCTACTATATACAGCTATAGTGCTGTCGTTTTTGTCAAATTTATCAAATACTTTCGCCAATTGCAGCTGATACCAAATATTATCAGGATTAATTTCTGTAGCTTTCCTTGCAAGTTCAAGACTTTCATTTTTATTACCCATCATCAAATATATCTTAGAAAGCTGATAAGCTGCTGCACTGCTTTTGGGCTTTACCTGCAAACATTCATGATACAATTTTGCCGCTTGCTGGTAATGATTAAAAAGCATTTGCCTGGTGGCTTCTGTAAAAGCATATTCATAATCAAGTTGTTGCTCTTGAGTAAGTGTATCAACATTTTTTGTTGATTTAGATACCGCAATTTTTTTATTACAACTCTGAAGAATTCCAGCAATAATAAATATTCCTATTAAAAATTTTTTCACAATTAAATTTATTAAATATTAAACTCCAGTATGTCCGAAACCACCTTCACCTCGTAATGTATTATCAATAGCATCAGCAATTTTCCAACTAATTTTTTCAAAACGGGAAACAATCATCTGACAGATTCTTTCTCCATCTTTGATAACAAAATCTTTGTCGGAAAGATTAATCAGGATAACCTTTATTTCACCACGATAATCAGCATCAATAGTACCCGGCGAATTTAAAACAGTAATACCATGCTTAATTGCCAGTCCACTCCGGGGTCTTATCTGAGCTTCAAAGCCTTCGGGTAACTCAATGAACAGGCCTGTTGGTATCAAAACTCTTTCTCCAGCCCGGATAGAAACTTCAGAAACCAAATTGGCTCTGACATCCATACCGGCAGAATGGGTAGTTTCATAATCAGGTAACTCGTGTTTAGACTTATTTATTACACGTACAATCATCTTTTTAAATTTAAATCCGAAATTTTTAAGTTTTCTTTCTTAAAAATGATAAAGATAAAGGAAATAAACAGAAGAGAATTAATTCCGAGTTGCAGAAGAAGATTCTGAATCGAAATAATCCTGCTCAGAGCAAATATTACAATAGCTACTGTAAAATAAAATAAAAATGAGGAAATGTCATATTTAACAGGATAATATTTCTGTCCTACCAGATAGGAAATAAAAACCATAACGACATAACAAACCAAATGGGCATAGGCAGCAGCATAATAACCAAAATGAGGGACAAATATAAAATTAAATAAAATCGTAATTCCGGCACCCACAAGAGTAATATAAGCACCATAAATAGTGCGATTGGTAAGTTTATACCATATCGAAAGATTATAGAAAATACCTAAAAAGAAATTAGCCATAAGTAAAACAGGAACAATGCCCAGAGCTGAACGGTATTCAGCACCAATAAAATATTTTACCAGATCCATGTAAAGCATCACACCAAGAAAAATCAATAATCCAAAAATGGTGAAATATTTGGTCGTTTGAGCAAATAATGCTTTTGAATCATGATCTTTTGAGTGATTAAAAAAGAAAGGCTCGGCAGCAAAACGAAACATTTGTATGAATAAAGTCATTAAAACAGCCACCTTTACATTTGCACCATAAAGACCAAGCTGACGCATGGCATTGGTTGCATCAGGAACAAGATGTTTAAGTACTACCCTGTCCAGTGATTCATTAATAGTACCAGCCAAACCGGCAATTAACAATGGGAAAGAATATATGATCATCTTTTTCCACAATTCAGTATCAAAGACAAACCGAAACCTGAAAACCCTGGGCAATAAGATCAATAAGGTAGCTCCACTGGCAATAAGATTAGAAATCAGAACATATCCCACACCCAATTCAGGATTATAAACTTTTTCAAAAGCTGAATACCCATGTTTAATAAAATATGGACAAATTAAAAGAAAGAAAAAATTAGCGCTGATATTGATTATTACATTAATAATTTTAATAACACTGAATGTAACCGCTCGGTTTTCAGACCTCAACCGGGCAAAAGGAATAGCAGAAACCGCATCCAGTGCTAAAATTGAACCGAGCCATTTAATATAAACCGGATGTTGCCCATAACCAATAGATTCAGCGATTGGTTGGGTAAAAAGGAATATAGCCAAAATAAAAATAACAGAAGTAGAAAGAAGGCTAATTAAACTAGTGGAATAAACTTTTTCATTGTCATAATCCATTTCGCTAAACCGGAAAAAACCAGTCTCCATCCCATAAGTCAGGATGATAATAAAAAACGTAACATAAGCATACAATTCAGTGATTACACCATACTGCGACGGAACAAAAATACGCGTATAAAAAGGTACAAGTAAGTAATTTAAAAACCTGGGTATAATACTGCTTAAACCGTAAATTACAGTCTGACCAGCTAACTTTTTAAGAGGATTCAAAATCAGGATTCTTTTATTGAAATAAGAGTTTTTTCAAGAGTATCATATTTAAACTTAAAGCCGCTTTCCAACAATCTTTCCGGAATTACATCAGCACCTTCCAGCAACATAACAGAAGCTTTACCCAAAAACAACTTAACAAGGAAAGCTGGAACAGTAAAAAAGGCTTTCTTATCATATATTTTGGCAGTTGTATCAGTAAATTCCTGATTAGAAACAATATCCGGAGCAACAAAATTAAAAATTCCGTTCATCTCCTTATTTAAAATAAGGAAAATAATACCTTCTACAACATCTTTAATATGTATGTATGAAAATGTTTGGTTTCCACTACCAATTTTACCACCAAAACCTATTTTAAAAGGTAAAATCATTTTAGGGAAAGCCCCTCCTTGCTTACCCATAACTACACCAAAACGGCACAATCCCACATAATGACCGCTACTTTGAGCATGCAATGCAGTTTCTTCCCATTGTTTAACAGTATCTGAAAGAAAATCATTCTCATAAACAGTACTTTCTTCCGTGTGTCTTTTACCATGAAGGTAGATGCCTATAGCACTTGCGTTAATTAATTTAATTTTATGTGAATTTATTAATTCAAGTGCATCGACAATTTTACGCGTTGTGTTTACTCTGCTGGAAATAATCTTTTTTTTGTTTTTGGCATTCCATCTTTTGATAACCGGAGACCCGCACAAATTTATAACAGTCGAACAATCTATTAATTTTTTTCTGAATGATTCATCATCCAGCAAAAAATCCTCTCTGTTGATGAGTACCAAATCATAGCCCTTCTTAACAAGTTTATTTTTTAGCTTACTTCCGATAAACCCTGTATAACCTGCAATAGCAATCTTATTCATTTTTATTCAATACCTCTTTTGTTAAACAAAATATACCCAAAATTAAACTGCAAGTAAAACTTCTTATCCTGCTTACTATAATAATTCAGACTCAAGCTGGCAGGTCCAAATGGAGAATTTAATACAAGACCAGCACTTCCCAGTAAACAATTGTATTTCAAACGTGGTTCATATTCAGCCTTATAATTTTCGGTAGCAATTATATGCCTGTAAGGCTGAAAAAAATAAATCATTGTTTGAAAATTTAAATTATCATTGATCTTAAAAACCGGTACAATACCTAAAGCTATAAAATTATTTGCTCTATAATTTCTTAAAAATAGCGTTTTACTTAAAGGTGTAGGATTAAAAGCTGGTGTTTGTAGCATAGTTGCAAGATAATTTGAATTCAATTTTTTTGTTGATAAGTTGATATCCAGCTGCCAACCAAGGTTAAAATATTTATTTAATACATAAAATTTTTTTCTGGTTAATGAAAAATCTAAATAACCATATCCTTTATTTTTAATAAAGCTGCTAAAATAGGAAGACCCTGGTAAAAATTCCTCAATACCATTTACATATCTTAAAGATATTTTATTTAATTGACCACTGTTGGGATATTGTACATTATTAAGTGTATTTTTTTCATATTGCAAATAAAATGTATAAGCATTAAATTCAGATTGATCAGCGGTATCTGATTTACTAAAATTTTTAACCTGATAGTACTGGTCTTTCTCTGTCAACACTGTACTACCAAACTTCAAAGCATCATTTGTGTTTAGAGGCATTCCTGCTTCAAGCCTCATATTAGCTTCATTAAGAATAATATAACTGGGTCTTACGTCTTCGAAAAAGGGATCATTACTACTGTTAAAATAATCCCAGCGGTTAAGTGTAAGTCCACCATCAAGATAAAAAGGAACTTTTGCCGGGTAATCCAAACGACCCTTCAATAAAAAAGAGCTGTATAATCGACCGAAATAAACATTGCTGTATAAATTGGTCCCTATTTCTCCAAGATGATTATATTCAATCCCAGCATAGCCTTGATTAATGCTGCTCGAAGAAATATTTCCCCCAATTCTGGCTTCAAATTTTTTTTCTACTTTAGTATCCAGATACAGATCAAAAAATTTTGTGCTATCATTATAAATTGCCCTGGGATAAATATTGGAAATTTTATCGTCAGCAAGTAACTTGAAATATTCTTTTTTAAAATCATCAACTGATAATGATCTTCCTTTTCTCCGTAAACTATTTTTAATATAATTTTTCTGTAAATTGTTTACACCCCGAATATAAATTTTATCAAATTCAAGAGGTTTAATATTCTTTTTAAAATTTTTGCGTCTTTGAGATAATTCAGTGCTATCCCGCCGAACAGGAATAAAATTCTTAATAGAATCCATTAAATCTATAGTACTTTCATAGCCCTTTTCAATGATGTTTTTAGCATCATCAAACTGCAATAATGAAATATTTTTTAAGGGAGTTTCAATTAATATACTTTTTCCTTTGGGCATATTAAAGTCAGTCTTACCAAGCAACATATTCTCCAACTGGTTAAAAATGTTATCTTCATCGGGTTCAGGTGAATTATCAGCCGTCTTACTCCCTATCAGGTAATCCGGATGAAAATCATTTTGTAATACCTGCCAGGGAAAATTATTATACATACCCCCGTCGAATAATAATTTCCCGTCAATCCTGATAGGTTTAAAGTAAAAAGGAAACGTCATTGAGGCCCTGATAGCGCTGGCCAGTTCCCCACTTCTCATAACATACAACTCATTATCATGCACGTCGGAGGCAACACAGCGGAAGGGAACAAATAAACTGTCAAAATTATAGTGTGATTCAGCCGTTGGGCCAGCTAGAATTTTCATAAAAGCAAAATCCATCTGATGCGTAGGCACAATATTAGAAGGGAGACGTGCAATTGCAGAAGAATCCTTCATGGCCAGCTTTATATTAATCATAGAGGCTTCCGGATCTTTCTTTTTAAAATAATAAATGTATTCAGGTTCAATTTTACCAACAGACCATCGCTTAAAATCCTCTGAAGTAACCAATTGTTCCATTTCATCAGGAGTATAACCAATGGCATAAAGTCCGCCGATAATTGCACCCATAGAAGTACCGGCAATATAATCAATCGGTATATGATTTTCTTCAAGTGCACGAATTACACCAATATGAGCAAGACCCTTCGCCCCACCCCCACTAAGAACCAAACCCACTTTTTGAGCCGAAACAGTAAACAGAATAAAATGTAATGATAAAGCGATAAGGAATTTTGTCATATGCAAGTAACAGCTAATAAATACAAAAATAAATAAAACCAGTTCATCCTTAAATTGATAAGCAGATAAATCATAACATTTAGTAAAAATTCATAATTTTGCTAACTTATAAAATATTAGCTATTATGAAATATTCGCAAATAAGATACGCCATATTTTTAATTCTGATTATTTCTTCATGTAATACAAACAATCAGAAAAAAGAAAAAACTGATCAGTATGGCAATAACAGAATTATTTTGATAAACACTCCATATGGAGACATGAAAATTGAACTCTATAATGAAACGCCAAAACATCGGGACAATTTTATAAAACTTGTAAAAAATAAATATTACAATGGTACATTATTTCACAGGGTTATAAAGAATTTTATGATTCAGGGAGGTGATCCGGATTCAAAAAATGCTGCACCGGGTACACAACTAGGAAACGGAGGCCCCGGATATACCATACCGGCTGAGTTTAATCCTTCTCTTTATCATAAGAAAGGAGCACTTGCAGCAGCCCGGGAAGGTGATGATATTAATCCGGAAAAAGCATCATCCGGCTCTCAGTTTTACATTGTTCAGGGTAAAAAATTTACTAATGATGAATTAGACGAGCTGGAAGAATCCATAAACAAGAAAAAGCTACAATCGCTCTATTCAAAAATTCTTGAACAGCAAAAAAACAAAGCACTTGAAAATGATAAGGTTCCGGATTATTCAGTGATGGTACCAGCCGCCAAACAAAAGGCAATCACAGAATTTAAATCAACACCAAAATATCATTTTTCGTCGGAACAACGAAAGGCCTACAAAACGATTGGAGGCACTCCCCATTTAGATGGATCTTATACAGTTTTCGGACAGGTTATTGAAGGACTTGATGTTATTGATAAGATTGCTTCCGTTCAAACAGATAGTAATGACAGACCTCTTAAAAACATACCAATAGAAGTAAGCATAATAAAATAATCAGAAAATGATAGAAAAGATTAATAATCTGCTGAATCAAATTGAAAACCAAAAAATTGAAGATCTTCAGGAACTCGAAAATTTTAGAATTAAATATTTGAGTAAAAAAGGATTAATCAATCAGTTATTTAGTGAATTCAAAAATGTTCCGGCCTCTGAAAAGAAAGAAACTGGACAAAAGATCAATATTCTTAAAAATAAAGCCCAGGAAATTTTTGATAAGGAAAAGAATAAATTATCTGAAACCACGGAGAAAAAGCAAGATGTCGATTTAACGCTGCCCGGCGATTCTTTTACTTCAGGCAGCCGACATCCTGTATCAATAGTAATTAATCAAATGATTTCGATT
>DASQZP010000277.1:0-4981 GCA_035638655.1 Bacteroidales bacterium | reverse complement strand
CAGATAACAATTATGACGGGGGCAGGGTGAATTTTCTGGAAGCCAACGCCATGAGTCCCTATTCTGTGCCCTATGATGAAAATGGTGACTATCTTATTTATCCTATGTATCCTGAACAACTTTTTGCAAATCCGTTACTCGGTTTATCTGTTGACAGACTCGACAGGGGGTTAAATTTGACAGGTAACGGGTATGCTGAAGTAACCCCTGGTTTCTTCAAAGGATTAAAATATCGTTTAAACGCATCCTATATTTTTAATATTTACCGGACCGCGATGTATACAGGAAGGGATTACAATGATCAGAGCGGAACAGCAACTGTAACGAACACTCATACTAACAACTGGGTGATTGAAAATGTACTTTCATATAATAAAGATTTTGGGAAACACCATATTGATGTTACCGCCTTATATAGTGCCCAAAAAGTTAAATATTTCAGATCACAGGCATTGTCCAGGGGATTCCCCAATGATGCGTTGTCTTATTTCAATATGAGTGCAGGTCTTTCTCAGTCAGACAGTACGAAAGGAAACAACTACACGCTGGCTTCCCAAATGGGCAGAATAAATTATTCCTACAACAGTCGTTACCTGTTGACAGTAACTGCACGCCGCGATGGTTATTCTGCCTTCGGATCTAATACTGATAAATATGGATTATTCCCTTCTGTGGCAGTTGGATGGAATATTGCCAATGAAAGCTTCTTGAAGAACACGGATGTAATTAATCAGTTGAAACTCCGTCTTTCTTACGGATTAACAGGTAATCAGGCTATCGCTCCTAATCAGACTGCTTCCATCGCCAATACGGTGCAATATCCTTTTGGAGGATCAGCATTAACTGGTGTTATATATAACAGAATGGGTAATCCAAACCTGAATTGGGAGTCCACTACTGCTATGAACCTGGGTGTAGATTTTGGAATCCTTAAAAACAGGATAAATGGAACTGTTGAGGTATATAAAACCAAGACCAGGGATATTTTGCTCAGAAGGAATCTTCCCAGTATAACGGGATATCAGAACATTTGGGTTAATCTTGGTCAAATGCAAAATGTGGGAATTGATCTTAACCTTAGAACGATAAACATACGAACTGATGATTTCAGATGGGAAACCAGCCTAAACTTCTCTACTTATAAAAACAAAATTCTTGAGTTATACGGGGACGGTAAAGATGATATAGGAAATACCTGGTTCATAGGAGAACCTCTGCATGTAATTTATGATTATGAGAAGCTTGGAATATGGCAGGAAGGGGAAGATCCCTCCGGAACTGACCCTGTGGCACAATCTGGTGATATTAAATTCAAAGATCAGAACGAGGATGGACAAATTACAGCAGACGACCGGGTTGTAATAGGGCAGAGTGATCCAAAATGGACTGGTGGTATGACAAATACCTTTCATTACAAGAATTTTAACCTGAGTATTTTTATCCAGACATCACAAGGTGGTTTGAAACGTGATTCATATCTCACTTATGCTGATGAAGCGTGGAGAAGGAATTTACCGGCAGGTTTCAAATACTGGACACCTGAAAACAAGGATAATTACTGGCCTTCCCTCGCCGCTTATAAGAATTACAGGGGATATCAGTTTGCTGAAGACTGGAGTTATGTCAGAATTAAGGATATAACTTTGAGTTATGCTGTTCCTCAGTCTTTTCTGCAAAAGTATAAAGTAAGCGGATTAACTATTTATATGACTGGCAGAAATCTTTATACATTCACTAAATGGTTTGGCTGGGATCCTGAAATGAATTACGATTCAAGGGGAGCTGGTAGCTGGAGAAATAATTATCCACCCATCAGAACGTTCTCACTTGGAATTAATCTGACCCTTTAATCTTTTACCTAAAATTGAATTTAAAATGAAAAAACATATAAAACTAATTCTTAGTACGTGTCTTGCTTTGACACTCATCACATCCTGTTCAGAGTCCTTCCTGGATGAGAAAGTACTGGATGCCTACGCTCCAACAACTTTAAACGATAAATTGGGATTTGAAGCTGCTGCTATAGGTTTGTATAATCGATTTAGCACATTTTTGACAACAACTGATGATCAGACTATACTGGGCATGTTCCAGCTTGGTACTGATATAGCCTGGGCTCCTATGGGCAGATCCAATGGTGATGCCCGTCCTTATTTTGATTATGCCATATTAACATCATCGGATCCTGCGTCACGAAAATTATGGCAGTATTTATATACACTGATTAATAATGCAAATGTACTCATATATAATTCAGAAAATAATAATCCCACCGGTATGTCCCAGGATGAGATTGACGCCTACAATGCAGAGGCAAAATTTTTCAGAGCATATGCATATAATATGCTCGCGACATTATATGGCGGAGTGCCGCTGGTTTCAGAACCTTTGGGTGAACCTAAGACTGATTTTGTTCGAGCTCCGCTGTCAGATGTAAACGACCTCATTGTTGGTGACCTTCAGTATGCAATTGATCATCTTCCGGATGTAAATTCTGCTAAGACAGCAAGGGCTAATAAATCTATGGCCCGTCAGCTGCTGGCAGAAGTTTATTTGCGATTAGGTCAGCCTGATCAGACAGAAACACTTTGTTCGGCTATTATTGATGATGGTAATTTTAGCCTGGTGACTGAACGCTATGGAGATGTTAGTTATCCGGGAGATGCATTCTCTGACATGTTTCGTGTTGGAAAACAACGCCGGTCAGAAGGTAATACAGAAGTTATCTGGGGGCTTCAACAGGAAAATCCGGCTGATGTGCCTGGTGGAAGTACCGGATATCCACAACAGAGAAGGGTATGGGGCGCTGGTTATCATGATGAACCAGGAATGGTGCCCTGTGATTCCCTGGGTGGAAGAGGACTTACCCGTATGCGCCTGGATAATTGGGTGTTGTACGATCTCTATCCTCCGGGTGATATGCGGAATTCCCGGTTCAGCATTCACCGGCAACATTACTTCAATAATCCGGATCCACGATATGATGCAATACGTGGACTTCCTGTTCCTTATGGTAAAGACACAGCATTTGCACTTAATGCGACCGACTCAATTAAGATTTTTGCACTGGATACTGTCTATAAGATAACTCCGTATACCCTGAAATGGGGACAGTTCGATCCCAGGGATGTTTTTGGTTACGGGATGTGGAAGGATTTTATTATAATGCGTTTGGGAGAGACTTATTTATTGCGGGCCGAAGCAAGATTTAAACAGCACAATACCCAGGGAGCTGCTGATGATATCAATGTACTTAGAACCCGTGCACATGCTCCACAGGTCTCTGCCAGTGACATTACCCTTGATTTTATTTTGGATGAAAGAGCCCGGGAACTGGTTGGTGAAGAAAACCGGCGAATGACTTTGGTTCGTACTGGTACGCTGGTGGAACGGGCAAAGCGACTCAATGGAACTGCTCCGATTGCCAACGGAAATATTGAAACAACAAATGGAATCCAGGATTATAATACATTGCTGCCTATTCCTCAAACTGAAATCGATTTGAATAAAGATGCGGAATTGATACAAAATCCGGGCTATCAATAAAAATTAGTAATTAGTTAGCAGCTGAGAAAACCGGGTACAAAGTTGACTTTGTGCCTGGTTTTCGTGTGTTTTTGTTTATGTTGTTCCGACAATTTTACTGAAATTTAATTCTTGCAGAATGACCAGGTCTCCTGTTTTTTAGTTATATTTTGGCTCTAAAAATAATTTGAAAAATGTTTAGATTTACTGCGATATTCTGTGTAATACTGGTTTCTTTTTCTGTAAACGCTCAGGACGTTAACTATTCCCTGAGAACAAATTCTCAAATTAATTATAACGAACTTGAGGCCGGTTTCAGGCAACCACCCCCTCAATCCCGTTTGCGCTGCTACTGGTGGTGGCTCAACAGCTATACCACAAAGGAAACCATTACCCGTGACCTGAAGGAGATGAAGGCCAAAGGATATGGTGGAGCAACACTGGTTGACGCCGGCAGTTCGAGCTATGATATCGCGCGTAAAACAAAATCTGGTCCACGCTATTTGAGTCCAGCCTGGATGGAATTATACAAGTATGCAGTTAAAGAAGCTGACAGGCTTGGAATTGAGCTGAGTGTGAACCTGGGTAGCGGTTGGAATCCCGGAGGTCCTTCTATTACTCCTGAAAATGCAATGAAGAAGTTGGTATATGCCGATACCATCGTTTCCGGGGGCGGAATATTGAATATCAGACTCCCTGAACCGGAGAAAAATCTGTTGTATAAAGATGTAATGGTTCAGGCAATTAGGGAAAAGGAAGGTACACCGCTTAAAGACAGCGTCATTGAAAACTGGAGTATAAAAAGTTTTAACCGGAGCATTGGCTGGAAAGGCATTTATCCGTTATACAAGCTGCGCGAAGATTTTCCCGGATCAGGGGAGGAGATAGCTGTTCAAAAAAATGAGACCGTTGATCTTACAGATAATTATGAAAACGGGGAACTAAACTGGGATGCTCCTGCCGGCCGATGGACCATCATTCGTTACGGATATACCTGTACAGGGGCCCGTACATCAACCTCCAGTGACGGGTGGCACGGATTATCGGTGGATCATCTCAGCGCCAAAGCTTTTCAGGTATTTGCCGATTCAGTTGTTCTTCCGTTGATAAAAACCGCCCAATCAGCCGGCAACAGCGTGAAGTACCTGCTTACCGATAGTTGGGAAATGGGTGTAGTAAACTGGACGGATGATTTTCCATCTGAATTTAAAAAATACAGAGGTTATGATATTCATCCCTACATGCCTGTTCTGGCGGGCAGAATAGTTGAAAGCCGTGAAGTGTCTGATCGTTTCCTGCATGATCTGCGCAGAACTGTCAGTGATCTGGTGGCAGATAAACATTATCAACTTCTATATGACCTTGCACATCAATATGGACTGGGCATACATCCCGAATCGGGCGGACCACATTCGGCACCTATTGATGCACTGGAAATCATGGCCATTGGTGATTA
>DASQZP010000276.1:0-23824 GCA_035638655.1 Bacteroidales bacterium | reverse complement strand
ATAGGATAAATTCTCTGCGGAAACAATAAACCTTTCTCCCGATATATCACTGTCCATAAGCCTTTTCATCACTTCAACAACATCCCTGACATCAACATAACCTGTCATACCGTGTGTATAATACTTCATCCCCTTCCGGACTGCTTTAATAAGTCCTGCGCTACTTCTGTTCCAGTTGCCGGGACCAATAATGACTGAAGGGTTGACAATCACTGCATTAAGCCCTTCTGTTATCCCCCGCCACACTTCCATTTCAGAATAAAACTTACTTACACCATAAGAAGAATTCTTTTTCGAAGGGCTCCACATCACACTTTCATTTACATCTTCCCCGTCTACTGGTGCTCCGAGTGCAGAAGTGGAGCTGACATGACACAGTTTTTCAATTCCCAGATCCAAAGAAAGATTAACAATATTGGCAGTGCCCTCCACATTGTTTTTAAGCATTGTATATTTATCAGCAGGGTCGAAAGAAACAAATGCCGCAGTATGATAAATCCTGGTAGTGCCGTCAAAAGCATCTTCAAGAGAACCAATATCTAACAATTCACCTTCAGCCCATTCAATCTTGTTGAACAAAGCTTCAAAATCAGCATCGTAATAGGAGAATGTCCTTTTTATCTGGTTTGTATCACTCGCCTTTCTAATAAGCACCCTTACCGGTTCGTTTGCTTTTAACAATCTGTATAAAAGATGAGTGCCAACCAACCCGGTGCCTCCGGTAACTAAATTCATAATTATGTGATTTTCAGAAAACTCAAAATTATTAAATTTATACTTTTTATATCTGTAAACTAAAATTAATTTATATGATGATACTTTCTCTTTAAAATAATTTAATTTAAACCTATTACCTTATTGTGAAGGAATTATTTCTTTTGAGTTTGAAAAGAAACAAAAAACAATTTATCTTTGATCATAAACGAACTATAATTATTATGCAACGGAATCTGATTATTGCCTTGATACTTGCCGTTATACTTGTGGTTTTTGCCTTACAAAATGCGGCAGATACAGCTGTTAAACTATGGTTCTGGGATTTTCACAGTTCCCTCTCACTTTTATTATTGGTTGCTTTTGGAATAGGTACATTATTGGGTATAATTTTTTCCTGGCCTTCAATTAAGAAAAAAAACAAAAAAATTTCCGAAAGAGATAAAAGAATTGCCCAGTTGTCCGAGCAGGTAAAAGGATTGGGTGCGTCAAAAGCAAAAATGGCAGAAGAAAAAAGAGATGACAACCCGGAAGATTAAGGCTTAAAAAGATGGTGCCTTTTCTCCCTTTCCAAAGAATAGCCTTGCTTTATCCAGGCATCTATCCCTCCGGTAAGGCTGTATACCTTCACGAACCCCATATCTGCCAGGATAATTGCAGCCGTTAAACTGCGGTCTCCCTCCTTGCAATACACGAATACCGGTTGCTCAATGTCAAGTGTGTCGGCAATTTTTTTCAGTGTTTCCTGATTTATTGCATTAATTGCACCGGGAAGATGCGCCTTCCTGTATTCTTTGTGCGTCCTGACATCAAGTACAACCCTGTTGTCATGGCTGAATAGTTGAAAATGGTAGTTTGCAGGCTCCAACTCACTAAATGTATGAAATCTCTTCTGAGCCTTTATAACATTATTGCTCCCAAAAATCACAATTAAAGAAAATAATAAATATGCAAGGAGTTTCGATTTTTGCATGAAATGAACCGTTTATAAAAAAACTTCTTTTATTTCGGGTGTAAAGTTCTTAATTTTATTCTTCTTCTAATTCAAAATTCAGGACATATGCAAAAAGTTTTTTCTCTGGCAGAAGATTTTTTGTCTTTATTGTTCCCCAATCTTTGTGCTTCCTGTGCAGCAAAGTTGTACCAGAATGAGAAAGTTATTTGTTCCCGTTGTCTGTATGCGCTTCCGAAAACCAATTTCCATAAAGACAAAGAAAATCCTGTTGCATCTTTGTTCTGGGGACGAGTGAAAATAGAATACGCAACTGCTTTTTATTACTTCAACAAGGGCAGTCGCTTCCGTAAACTTATACATAAATTAAAATATGAAGGTCACCATGAAATTGGTTATGAACTGGGGTTGCATTTTGGTACAAGCCTTAAAAACTCTTGCTTCGATGCGGCAACATGCATTGTTCCGGTACCCCTGCATCCATCAAAAGAAAGGAAAAGGGGATACAATCAAAGTGAAATGATTGCCAAAGGAATGTCTGAAGCGATGGGGCTTCCGGTAAAAAACAAAAATCTTATCCGAAATATTGCCTCTTCAACTCAAACACGCAAATCCCGGTACGACCGTTGGAAGAATGTGGAACATATTTTTTCTCTCCGGGACAGAGAAAAACTTTCGAATGAACATATATTGCTCGTTGATGATGTAATTACTACAGGCGCAACCATTGAAGCCTGTACCAATGAATTACTAACAGCAGAAAAAACCAATGTAAGTGTTGCAACACTTGCAGTTGCCTGATCTAACCCGTACAGAAAAATTATTTAAACACTATTTACAATGAGTAATATACAGAAAATTCAAGCACATTGCTGTATTGTCCCCGGTCCAGAAAATGAACCTGATCTCCCGGATGATTCCTGACAGGAATAATAGAATAGGAGAACCTGATATTGGCCCGGAGATGATCTGTAAAATTATAATTTATACCTGCCAACCCATCCAACTCTGCATCACGAAAAGGCTTTTCTGGAGAAGTAAATCCTCCGCCATCAAGATCTTCAGCTGCTTTCATAAGATATCCCGGGGCAATTCCCCCTTCACCGCTCCATTTACCGGTAAAATTATAATACAAGATAAGAGGAACTTCAATATAATGAAGTTTTACCTTGTAATAACCGGGGTTTTCAGGATCGTTTTTCTTCCCGGCACCTTTCCCAATATACTTTATTTCAATCTGCCAGCCTGTTTTGTCTGTTAAATCAGTGCGAGCAAACATTCCTCCGATAAAGCCGGCCTTGTTATATCCGGCATACCTGTCACCATCTATCTGGCTGGCGCTTAACCCCATAGTAATTCCACCAGAAAAACGCTGTGAGAATGCTGCAACAGGAAGAAATAAAAAAAGTAAAAAAAGTAATTTTTTCATATCCGTTTTGGTTAATCCTTCATATTCTTTATGCAAATGTATATACTTTTTGTTATGTATTTTAACTGACTATGAAGTTATTCCGTAAAAATACCAGATGCAATATATATTATAATTTATTGATTAATATAGGTTTATAAGATCATTCATCGACATATTGTTCCAGTAATTTTTTCTTAAGCACTTTGAGTCCGTTCACTGCTTTATCAACAATAAAATCAACCTTACGATACCGCGGCGTATTAACCGTGTTTGGATCAACCAAATAAAGCGGAGTATTCTCAGGCACATAATCAACCAGTCCTGCCGCCGGATATACCACAAGGGAGGTGCCGATAACGACATAAATATCTGCCTGCCTTGTAATTTCTGCTGCTTCCTGAAGGGCAAGTACCGGTTCACCAAACCAAACAACAGCAGGGCGAAGTTGAGATCCTTTCCTGCACGTATCTCCCATCTTTAGCTCCCAGCCATCCAACACGAATTCATCTGATGGATCCACTGAGCTCCGGACCTTTCTCAACTCTCCATGCAGGTGAAGTACTTTGGTACTGCCTGCTCGCTCATGAAGATCATCAACATTTTGGGTAATGATATGAACATCAAAATATTTTTCAAGTTCGGCTAAAATCCTGTGTCCCTCATTGGGTTCAACTGAAAGTAATTGTTTTCGCCGCTCATTATAAAAATTAAGCACCAGCTCCGGATCCTTTTCCCATCCTTCGATGCTGGCTACTTCATTGACGTCATAATTCTCCCATAATCCGCCCATTTCCCGAAATGTCTTTAATCCACTCTCAGCACTTATTCCTGCTCCGGTAAGAACAACAAGTTTTTTCATATTTCTTGAATTTGTAATTGTTTACATTTTAAGAACAGCTATTCTCTTTTCTGAATAATTTGAATTACTCCTTTTTCATCCCAGGAAAAGGAGTAATTCCAGGTATAAAATATATCCTTTGCTAATGAAAACATTACATCGTTAAAATAGTTTATTTAGAGTTTGGCAATAAAGTCAAGTGCCTGGATCAAAATGTTCGAGAACAAAACCTGTTCCGTTCTAAACGGGAGCGTGCAAAAATTTTAATCCGCAGTATACTTTTTCAATCAGCAATTGGCAATTGGCAATTGAAAACCTGCAGGGAAGCAGCCGATGCATAATTTGAACAACCTGTTGGTAAAAGTTGTGGCCTAAGCGCCTAATGCTTATGAGGAATTGAAATTTTTGCAACAACGCAGTTATCGGACATTATGGACAGACACTATTTATAAATAAATTCTCCTTGTATGCTTTACAGAAATGTTGAAAGGATCAAAGAAAATTTTTAGAGGATAGTTACAGATTAATTTGTAAATTAGCAAGCAGGGTGATAATATTATGTTTCTCTCCTTGAATAAGATACAACATTTTTATGATTGACCAGAGCACTATTGACAAAATTTATGATGCAGCAGAAATTACTGATGTTGTGCAGGATTTTGTGCATCTTAAAAAGCGAGGTGTAAATTACCTTGGATTGTGCCCTTTCCACAATGAAAAGACCCCTTCTTTCACCGTTTCTCCTGCAAAAGGAATATTCAAGTGCTTTGGTTGCGGAAAAGGAGGCAATGCGGTCAATTTTATTATGGAGCACGAGCACCTGGGCTATTATGAATCACTGAAGTACCTCGCCAGGAAATATCATATAGAAATTGTTGAGAAAGAGCTAAGTCCTGAAGAGCAACAACAGAAAAACGAACGCGAGAGTTTACTTATCGTTACAGGATTTGCTCAAAAATATTTTACCAATATACTTCTGAATACTGAAGAAGGACTCGCCATTGGTATGTCTTACTTCAAAGAACGTGGATTCAGAAAACATATCATCGAGAAATTTGAACTGGGTTATTCACCCGAGCAACGAAATGCATTTACCACTGAAGCACAAAAGAATGGTTACAAGCTGGATTATCTGGTAAAGAGCGGTTTAACTATTCAGGGAGAAAGAGGTTCCTTTGACCGTTTCAGCGGAAGAGTTATGTTTCCAATACATGCCCTCTCTGGGAAGGTGATTGGTTTTGGAGGACGGATACTCAAAACAGATAAAAAGACAGCCAAGTATCTGAATTCCCCGGAATCAGATATTTATCATAAAAGCCGTGTACTATACGGCATGTACCAGGCTAAAAAAAGTGTGGTTGAACACGACAAGTGTTACCTGGTAGAAGGATATACCGATGTATTGTCATTTCATCAGAATGGTATTGAGAATGTAGTAGCTTCTTCAGGAACTTCACTGACCCAGGAGCAAATCCGGCTGATGAAGCGCTTCACCAACAATATTACGGTTATATATGACGGGGATGAAGCGGGCGTAAAAGCCTCCCTGAGAGGAATTGATCTGATCCTTGAAGAAGGATTGAACGTGAAGGTGGTGCCACTTCCTGAAGGAGAAGACCCTGATTCTTTTTCCAAAAAGAAGAGTTCAACAGAGTTACTTGGCTATATAGAGGAAAATGAGAAGGATTTTATCACATTCAAGACAAAATTACTCCTGGCAGATGCCGCCAATGATCCTGTTAAAAAGGCCGGACTCATTACAGAAATAGTACGTTCGGTTGCTGTAATTCCTGATACCATTATCCGGTCGGTATATCTTAAGGAATGTGCCGGAATGCTGCAGGTGAATGAACAGGTCCTTTATACTGAAGTAAATAAAATCAGAAGAAAACGGGTTGAGAAGAAATATGGATACAGTCCTGCGCCGGAATACAATGATGATCCGACTACTGTCCAGCCTCCGCCAAAGTCTTATGATGAAACAGAAGAAGGAATATACCAGGAAAAAGAGGTAGTCAGGCTGCTATTGAATTTTGGAGATCATGAACTCTTTAGGGAAAAAGACGAACAAGATGAAGATATTACGGTTACTGTAGCTGAATACCTGATTGTTGAACTTCAAAATGATGAACTCGAAATACTTCATCCACTATACCGTAAATTTTTTGATGAATATTTGCGATTATACACATCTGGTGAACCTGCTACCCATAAATATTTTACTTCACATCCGGATGTGGAGATCAGTCAGGTTTCCGCTGATCTGCTTGTCGAAACATATCAGATAAGTAAAATTTGGGCAAAAAATGACAGTTTGGTAGAATCAGAAGAGATGAGGCTAAAGGAAGTTATACCTGAAACCATCCTGGCTTTTAAAAACAAGAAAATTATGCAGGCTTTGAATAAAACCCGTCAGGAATTAAAGCAGGCACAGGACGATCAGGATGAAGAACGCCTCTCTGGCATCATGCAAAAACTAATGGTTCTGAATAACACAAAAAACATGCTTGCAAGAGAACAAAATAACCGAAATTTTATATAATTCGGCAGCACAGGATTAACTGCCTTTGCTTGTAAATGAAGTAATAATTTGTTAAATTTAGTGTGAATTAGCAAACAATGCTAAAACAACAAAAAGATGGCACTTGATTTACTTCACTACATGTCTGAAAGACACCCCAAAAGTTCCAGGGAACGTAAATTGCCCGGGCCTGTTATTACGATTTCACGCGAATATGGCTGTCCGGCAAATGAAGTTGCCCGTAAACTTGTGGATGCTATCAATAATAAGGCCTATATCAAAGGAGACCGCGTTAACTGGAAATGGGTAAGTAAAGAAATATTATTTGAGTCGGCCAAAAAACTGGAACTTGCACCACAGTACATTGAATATGTATTCAACCGGGAGGAAAAAAGTGTTATAGATGACATCATTGCTTCACATAAGAACCGATATTATAAAAGCGATCGCCGAATCAGAAATACAATTGGCCGGGTAATTCGAAAAATTGCAGAAGCTGGTCAGGTTGTAATTGTTGGTCGCGGAGGAGTGGCTATTGCCAAAGACATTCCCGCTTCTTTGCATGTACACCTTGAAGCCCCCCTGGAATGGCGTGCCCTCAGGGGTAGCGAAAAGCATAATATCACTGTTGATGAGGCCCGTAAATGTGCTGTACAGGTAGACAGGAAAAGAAAAGAATTCCGTGAATCATTCCAGGGGAAAAACAGCGATTATACCCGTTTTGATGCAACGTTTAACTGTATGACTCTTGCCATAGATGAAATTGTATCTATCTTAATTAAAATGGCAGAAATCCGTAAATTGATTTGATTCGTTAATTGGTTTTACTCAAAAACCCCACTATAATACTTCTGCATCTTATTTTCCGTATATGTTTAATAGCATATTTATAAAAATATGTTACTTTTGTGTTTTTATGCTGTTAAACATAGCAGCGTGTGTAAAATTAACAAGAAAAACACAAATATATGGCAGTGGAAATAATGGACACCACCTTGCGGGACGGAGAACAAACTTCTGGCCTGGCATTTACAGATACTGAGAAACTTACCGTGGCAAGGCTATTACTGGAAGAATTAAAAGTTGACCGGATTGAAGTCGGATCCGCCAGGGTTTCCGAGGGGGAATTTAGTGCTGTTAAAAAAATTACTGATTGGGCATCTAAAGCCGGCTTTAATGATCGTGTTGAGGTGCTGGGTTTTGTCGATGGTAAAGATTCAATTGACTGGATTAACAAAGCCGGAGGAAGAGTAATAAATCTTCTTTGTAAAGGATCATTAAAACATGTGACAGGACAACTGCGAAAAACGCCTGAAGAACATGTTGCTTCAATCCGTCAGTCTATTGCATATGCCGGTGAACTGGGATTAAAAGTCAATGTATACCTTGAGGACTGGTCGAACGGGATGAAAAATTCCCGTGATTATGTATTTTTTCTGACAGAATCGCTCAAAAATGAAAATATTGAAAGAATTATGCTGCCGGATACACTTGGAATCCTGAATTTTGATGAAGCCTATGAATTCACAAAACTCATGGTGGATAAATTTCCAGGTGTACATTTTGATTTTCATGCCCATAATGATTATGACCTGGCTACCGCAAATGTCTATGCAGCATTAAAAGCCGGTATTTCAGGAATACATACTACTATAAACGGACTGGGAGAAAGGGCCGGAAATGTTCCCTTATCCAGTGTAATCGCAATTATGCTGGATCACCTGAAAATTCCCACTACCCTGGATGAGACGCGTATTAACAAGATCAGCAAACTGGTTGAATCTTTCTCTGGTATCCGCATTCCTACAAACAAGCCGGTAATTGGTGAATATGTATTTACCCAGACCTGTGGAGTGCATGCCGACGGGGATAACAAGGAAAACCTATATCAAAATGACCTTCTGCCAGAAAGGTTCGGCCGTGTAAGAAAATACGCGCTGGGTAAAACCGCGGGCAAGGCAAATATAAAGATGAATCTGGAAGAGCTGGGGATTGAACTGGATGCGGAGTCAATGAAAAAAGTAACCCAACGCGTGATCGAACTGGGCGACCGTAAAGAGGATGTAACCACTGAAGATCTGCCTTATATTATCTCTGATGTACTTAAAAGTGAACATATTGAGGATACAATAAAGATAAAAAACTACAGTCTTTCACTGGCAAACGGTCTTCGTCCGGTAGCTACACTGCGGATTGAAATTGACGGAAAAGAATATGAAGAATCTTCTCCAGGTGACGGTCAATATGATGCTTTTATGCGGGCACTCCGGAAAATCTATTGTGGTATCCTAAAAAAGGACTTCCCCAGACTGGTGGATTATGTTGTCACTATTCCTCCCGGAGGAAAAACCGATGCCCTCGTAGGTGCAATTATTACCTGGGAATATGGTAAAGAATTCAAAACCAGGGGAATTGATTCTGACCAGACTGTTGCAGCAATAAAGGCCACACTTAAAATGCTCAATATTATTGAAGATATTAGCTTCAATGTTAAAAACTAAAGTTTTGATAATTAAATTTTTATACATTTAAAAATCATTGCCATAGAAAAGCCCAATAAAAAAGTCTTCTCCGGAAAAAGAGAAGACTTTTTTATTCTCTGCTATACTATTTAATTAGAGTCTGTCAATAAAGTCAGGTGTCTGGATCAAAATTTTTGCAACAACGTAGTTATTGGACATTATGGACAGACACTAATTATTTCTGAACATCAAACTTATACACAATCATATTGTGATATTGCTCTCCCGGCTTCAGTACTACAGAAGGAAACTTTGGCTGGTTTGGAGAATCCGGGTAATGTTGTGGTTCAAATGCCATTCCTCCTCTGTGTTCATAAAGTTTACCACTTACCCCTGAAACAGATCCGTCCATAAAATTGCCACTGTAAAACTGAACTCCCGGCTCAGTTGAACTTATCTCCAATATCCTGCCGTTATCAGGCTCATAAACTCTTACAGCAAGTGTCAGATTACCCGGATCTTTGTTGAGTACCCAATTGTGATCATAACCTTTTCCGGCAAGAAGCTGTGGATGATCCTGGTTAATATCCCGGCCAATTAACTTTGGAGTAATAAAATCAAAAGGAGTATCCTCAACAGGCATAAGCTCGCCAGTCGGAATAAGAGTTTCATTAACAGGAGTGATATAATTTGCCGGTATCATCAGTTCATGATCCAGAATTGTACCATTCCCTTCGCCCTTAAGGTTCCAGTATGTATGATTGGTTAAATTCACAATGGTTGTTTTATCTGTAATTGCAGATAATTCCAGTGTAAGTTCGTTTTTGTTGTTCAGAGTATAGACGGCTGTAACATTCAAGGTTCCCGGGTAACCTTCCTCCATGTCTGGTGAAATATAATTGAGAATGAGTGTGTCTCCCCTCTGTTCTGCATCCCATACCACTTTATCAAACCCTTTGTTGCCCCCGTGCAGAGAATTGGGTCCATCGTTTTTAGCCAGTTGATACTTTTTACCATCCAGAGTAAACGTACCTTTTGCAATTCTGTTGGCATACCTTCCAATAAGTGCACCAAGAAACATTTTATCGTTCATGTATTTATCGATGGTTTTGTAACCCAGCACAATATCCGACATTTCCCCGTTTTTGTCTGGAGTTACTATGGATACAACTCTTCCACCATAATTGGTGATTTTCACTTCAATTCCATTGTCATTTTTCAGCGTAAACAGATCAGTCTGTTTTCCATCAACCACTTTTTTAAAATCATCCCGATAAATTTCGGTTACCTCAGACTTTGTCGTTTGTGCCGGCTCAGCACTGGAAGTCTGTTGTTTTGGTTGCGGCGTACCACATCCCGCGATTAAAAACATAAAGGTTGCTGCTGATACTAAAATTGTTTTCATAAGTTGTTGTTTTTGTAATATTATCAAAATTTGTTACAAACTCATATTATCTAAATCAGAATAACAAAACAGGCTTTGTTTAAGTTCTTATTAAACAATAAATAAATATCTGTCGTGTCTGAAATACCCTCTTATTGTATGGAATCAATAACACCATATTGATAAGAAAAAACACTTATTTAATAAAAACTTTAAAGCCCTCAAGTTAATAAATTAATCGGTTGGATGATTTTTTTAGTGTGAATTTTACAGTTATAAATTATAGCCTGATAATTAACATGTTAGTACAAAAAAAGCACTTGCTGAATAGAGATTCAAAAAGTACTTTAAAAAATTTTTGCAATAACGCAGTTATCGGACATTATGGACAGACACTAATTAATCTGCGGTTGAATTACCAAACTTAATCCTTCCTCCCACAAGCTTAACCATCCGTTTCTGTAGAATTGTGGTCAGTCGGTACATAACCGGTACAATTACCAGTGTCAGAAAGGTGGCAAAACTAAGCCCGAAAATAACTGTCCATGAAATAGGTCCCCAGAAGAGAACCATGTCTCCCCCAAAATATATATTAGGCTTAAAATGAGCAAGCAATCCTTCAAAGTCAATGTTCAACCCAACAGCCAGAGGGAGCAATCCAAGAACAGTCGTTATGGCTGTCAGCAAAACAGGTCTCAACCTTGTTTTACCGGCTTGTATCACACATTGGGTGGCGATATCTGTTGGAAGGAAAGCATTCTCCGATAATCCAAGTTCTTTCCTCTTTCTGGCTTTCAGCAATTCAATATAATCCACCAGTACGATGGCGTTGTTTACCACAATTCCCGCAAGCGAAACAATCCCGATTCCTGTCATTACTATAACAAAATCCATGTTAAAAGTAGCCAGTCCGCCAAATACACCAATAGTACTGAAAATAACACTTGCCATTATGATAAGTGGCCGGATCAAACTGTTAAACTGAGTAACAAGGATAATCAGTATGGAAGCCAGAGCAATCAGAAGCGCCCTGAAAAGGAAATCCATTGATTCCTGCTGCTCCTGCTGTTCACCCGTGAATTTATACTTATAACCTGTGGGCATGCTGTAATCTTTCAATACATCTTTTATTTCCTGATTGATCTGATTGGCATTATACCCTTCGATTACATTACTGGAAAGGGTAATTACCCTTTGCTGGTCGACACGGCGAACAGAGCCATAGGTGGTACCATAAGTAAAATCAGCAACGGCTGAAATTGGTATTTGGGTTGTCTCTCCGTTTTCAATAAATGTTATATCCTGGTTCATCAACGCACTGACTTTATTCCGGTATTTCTTCATTAATCTCAGCTGGATCGGATACTCATCTTCACCAATTTTAAAATCAGACACCTCCCTTCCAAAAAGGGCGGTACGGATGGTGCCGGCGATTTGCTGGGTAGAAAGGCCAAAACGCCGGGCCCTGTCCCGGTCAATACTCACCAATAATTCTGGTTTCCCAACATCCAGATCCATTTTTAACCCCTCAATACCTTTTATCCCGGACGATTCAATGATTGTCTCAATTGTATCAGTTAGCGTGAGCAACTCATCAAATTTAGGTCCGCTAATCTCCACATTAACGGGCTTCCCCGCGGGAGGTCCCATTTGATCTTTTTCAAATGAAAATTGAACACCCGGATAACGATAAATTAATTTGTTGCTTAGTTCTGACATTATATCAGAAGTATTCAACCCACCACGATCCTGATAATCAACGAATGAGATTGTAGTTATGGCCTTATTTGGGGTTTCTCCGGCACGTATTTCGTTGCTGCTTCCCTGCCCTACTGTTGTCAGCACTGATTTTATAATATGCTGGTAGGGTTCAAGCATGGTGAAGATATCATCTTCCACTTTCATCATTAATGTATCAGTGCCTAAAATATCCGTCCCAATGGGCAATTCAGCAATTACATTTATATAACCGGGATCATTATCCGGAAAAAAATCAACTTTGGGTGAGCGTACAAAATAGAATAGAATTGTCAATATCAGCAAAAATCCAGTACCAAGGAAGAAGAAAAGTGGGTTTTTTCCTCTCAGACTGAAGTATATCAGTTTATTATAAGCATTTTCAAGCTTATCAAGAAATACCTGCTGAAACCACGTTTGAATTTTATGAAAGATCAGTGCATTAAATATTCCGATCAAAGCAAATATTACCAGTAAATTGGCTATTACATTCCAATGAATTAAATAAAAAGGTATGGAAATAATCAACATTGCAAAAGCAATTTTGTAATTAAGCTTTTTATTGATCTTTCTTTCTTTGCTAACATCTTCCTTTTTAATGAAAGTGGCAGAAAACACAGGAATAATGACTAATGCAACAAAAAGCGAAGATGTTAATACAATGATCAGGGTAATCGGCAGATTCTTCATAAATTCTCCGGTAATACCTCCCCAGAAAGCCAGCGGAAAAAATGCCGCCAGTGTTGTGGCAGTGGAAGCAATAATTGGCAAGGCAATTTCACCTACAGCCTGTTTCGCCGCGTTAAATGGAGTATATCCCCTGTCAACAAAACGATATATGTTTTCTACAACTACTATGGCATTGTCAACAAGCATACCCAACGCCAGAATAAGTGAGAAAAGGACAATCATATTTATTTTGAACCCGATAAGGCTAATCACAAGAAAGGAAAGGAACATTGACATCGGAATTGCAATACCAACAAATAAAGCATTACGGGTACCCAGAAAATAGAACAACACCAGGACAACAAAAATAACCCCCATGATCATGCTGTTTTCCAGGTTGGAAAGCTGTTTACGAATCATGTCGGACTGGTCGTTGGTAAGCGTAACATTTAATTTCGCGGGTAAAGTGTGATCCGCTTTATCCTGTTCCAGCAACGAAAATATCTGATTGGTTGCTGATAATAAATTCTCGCCCTTCTTCTTAATTACCTGGACAGATACAACAGGCTGTTTATCAAGCCTCGCGAAACTGGTTGGGTCCTCATATCCTTCTCTCACCTCAGCTACATCCCTCAGATAAATCGGATTGCCATTTTCACGCTTTATAATAATATTAGCCAGTTCATTCACGTCTTTAAACTCACCTACTGTGCGTATAGCACGGCGGGTAGAGCCAAGCATGATTTCTCCCCCGGAGATTGATACATTTTCAGACTTTACAGCCATTTCAATATCATTAAAAGACAATCCGTAGGCCTCCAGTTTAGGCAGATCAACATTGATTTTTACTTCTTTGTCGTTCACTCCGCGAATATCGACTTTCGAAATTTCGTAAATGGATTCAATCTGATCCTGCAAGGTTTCTGCATAATCCTTTAGCTCTTCCACGCTGTAATCCCCGGAAAGGTTGATATTCAGGATAGGAAATTCTGACAGGTCAATATCCATCACCAGTGGATCAGTCTGCAAGTCATTTGGGAGATCGCTTTTAGCCTTGTCCACCGCATCTTTAACATCCTGAAGGGCAGCATCAATATCTGCATCCGTATTAAATTCGACAAATATCATAGAAGCATCCTGTGCCGAGGTAGACCGAAGGTCTTTGATGTCATTTATTGACTTAATTTCTTTTTCCAGCGGCCTGGTTATCAGGTTTTCTATATCCAGCGGGGTATTACCCGGATAAGTAGTTTGTACAAGTACGGTGGGTATCACCACTTCTGGAAACAATTCCTTTGGCAGGTTACGGTACGAAATTATCCCAAAGAGAATAATTACGAATGTCAGCAGAAAAACGGTATTTGTGTTCCGGAGGGACCAGGTAGTAAGCTTAAAATTCCTGATTACATTATCTTCCTTATGTTTCTCACTCATATCGAATTAATTTAAATGCATCCTCAATTTTTAATTATTACAGTGCCTCCGTCTGAAACGAGATTATATCCTTCAGTAATAACCATGTCTCCCTTGCTCACACCGGATTTTAGCATAGTCTGATCATCATTGTTCATTCCGGTAATTACATATTTTTTTTCTGCTATATAATTTCCTGCCTGTTTTTTAGCAACAAACAAAAACTTGCCTTTGGTATCTTCCTTTATAATGATTGAAGGGACTACTAATGCAGAATCGGTTTGGAAATCACTGATGCGGACTGTTGCAATCAGATTAGGTTTCAACATTTCATTTTGGTTATTTATGTTAAGCTCCACATCAAAAGTGCGGTTTTGCTCATTGATAACCTGGCTGGTACGAATAACAGGAACTTCTCTGTTTACTGCAGGAAGAGCAGGAAACTCAACCTGCACCATGTCTCCTTTTTTCACATCATTCAGATATTTTTCTGAAACCTGTGCATAAATCACCAGTTTTTTCAGGTTCACCAGCTCAAGTAACTGAACACCAGGTATTGCCAGTTCGCCTTCTTTTTTCATTATGTCATCTACTACCCCGCTGAACGGAGCATTAATAAGTGACATGTCCAGTTGCGCCTGCAAAGTATTTAATCTTGCCCGCGCTGATTCCATGTTGTTCTTCGCCTGCAGATATTGCAATTCTGAACCTATCTGCTGGTCCCAAAGGTCTTTTTGCTTTTTATACAGCTCTTCAGCCAGTTGCAAATTTGTTTTTACCTCTTTAATATTATTCCGGATCACATCAGTATTAAGTGTTACCAGTAACTGTCCTTTTGAAACGCGTTGGCCTTCCTTTACATGGATAGTTTCAATCTGTCCGCTGGTTTCGGAACTGATAAAAGCATTTTCCCGGGCTTCTACCTTCCCGTTTACAATAATAAAATGCTTGAAAAATTCAGGTTTTATGGTTTTTACCACAACAGGAATGTTATATGTCTTACTCTTGTTGCTACTGGTATCAGCCAGTAATTGTTGTTCAAGTTCCGAAACCTCAACGCTGAGTTTATTAATGGTTTCCCTTTTTTCTGCAATCTGTTTTTCCAGCGCTTCCTGATTCTGCTTTTGCTGACTACATGCTCCTGAAAACACTATGAGCAACATCAATAATATTCTTTTCATCTTTGAATGATTCATTATTTACACATTTTAAGCATGAATTTTCTATAAACTCCTGATATTTTTATTTCATAGTCTGTTTTAATTGAAAGGAATTACAATCTGTTATAGGCTTTATCGAGATCAATTTTTGCATTTAGCAAAGCCACCATGGCAGAAGTATAATCAGACTGGGCTTTCAGATATTGGTCATTTGCCTGAGTTACCTCCATGCTGCTTGTCATTCCTTCCTTATATTTAATGGTTGTATGATTAAGAATTTTCCTGGCCAGATCGATATTCTTCTGCTGTGTTTTATATTTATCCACTGCATTTAAATAATTGTCTTTGGCCTGGCGGGCTGCCAGTAAAAGACTTTGTCTGCCTGATTCCTTATTGTTGCGTGCTTTTTGCAGGGCCAGTTCTGCTTTTTGAACCCTCACGTGTCGTGTGCCGCTGCTGAAAATTGGAATGTTCAGGTTAAATGACAACATGGAAGAGGAATACCATTTTTTATTGAAATCAAAAAAATTAAACTGGTCACGCATGGCTAGCTGCTGATGAGTAAAAGAGGCAGATAAACTGGGTAAATATTCTGCTTTTTCTTTCTTCATACTCATAAATGAAAGCTTTTCCTGCACATCAAGCAGTTTATAATCTATATTTTCTTCAATACTAAACCCGGCAGTTAGCAATACGGCGGAATCAATTTTTCCAATAAAATCATCCAGCGATCCTTTTAGCGCTATTTCTTGCCCAAGGGGCAATCCCATCTGAAAATTAAGCAGTTTCTTTGTCGTGGCAATCTGCCTTTTCATAGAGCTTATGGAATTCTCAAGCGTATAAACAGAAATCTGAAGCTGATCCGCATCTGTTTCTTCTACCAGTCCGTTTTCATACATTGCCTTCGTATCTTTCAGTGTTTTTTCCAGATTCTCATAATTCGACTGAAGTATATTAAGGCTCTTTTCCGACATCAGTATCAGATAAAATGTTTCCGAGACTGTGGCTTTTACTTCAATATCAGTTTTTTTTGAGGTTTGCACAGACAAACTTTTATAGATTTTTGAGGTTTGAAGACCTACAATATAAGGTCCGCTGAAAATTAATTCGCTTACCGATAAGGTTGCATTGGCATTGTGCTGGGTTCCAAATTGCACAGGGACCAACTCGTCGGGTTTACCTTCAAAGAAATTTGGAATAAGTGTTGTCATAAGACTGAGATTATCAGTGTATCCAACACTTCCGTTGGCCTGGGGTAATCCCATTGCTGTAGTTTCCCAGACATCTTTTTCTGCCTGGGTGATATCTAACCGGGCATTCTGCGCATTTGTGTTATGCTGTACTGCATATTCCTGTACTTCTTCCAGGGTAAATGAAAGAACACTGTCTTGCTGGGCATGAGCTGTATAAGACAAAAAGAACAACAGGCAGATGGATATCAATATTATCGTTTTCTTCATGAGATTCATTTTTTAATCTGTGTGTTCAAGTTTATCCAGGTTTTCTTCCAGGTATTGGATTCCTTTTTCATTAGCCATTCCCCGGATATGATAAACCATAATTTCATTATATACTTTATCACTTGTTATTTCTTCAATGCTAAAATGCGGGTTTTCTGACATTCCCATAACCCTTGATACATGTAAGCGGGCAATCACTTCTTCATTCAGATCTTCGCGAAACAGTCCGTCCTCCTTGCCCTTTTTAATATTTCTCAGAACAGCCTCGTACATGTTTTGCCGGGTATCTTCATAAATTTCTCTATACAGCGACGGAAAATATTTTTTTAGGTCATAATCAATTGTAGTACTGTGTTCCCTGATCATCTTTTTTATCTGCTTATTTACCTCAAAAAGTTCTTCGATGGCATTTTGCTTTTCTGATATTAATCCGTTAAACCGATGATGCATTTTATACATTTCCTGTAACATAACCTGTTTGACAAGATCTTCTTTATCCTTTACAAATGTATAAAGCGTTTTCTTTGATATTCCAAGTTCACGGGCTGCATCGTCCATGGTGACACTTTTTATACCGTATTTTCGGTATAGATCGCTTATACGCTCGAGTATTATTTCAATTTCCTCTTTTTCCATGTTGCAAATTTATACCAAAAAAACCGCGGAAACAATTATGGGTTTAATAGTTTCCGTGGTTTTTTGACGTTTATTAGAAATTAATAAATCAACGATAATTATTAACTGATAAATTAACAATTTGAAAATCTTTGGATTATTTTATTGAAGAATTTCAGGAGTATAAAAAATTAATATGCCTGTCCGGTTAATTTCCGGAAAAGTGATTAGGCGTACTTAAAATCAATGGCCTTTATAGGTAATTATGAAGACAATCATAAAAATAATTTTTACTTCATACTACCTTAAAAAAGCAGCAGCTTTGGAGAAAATATTGTCGAAGGCTTCATCAACAGAGGTAATAATTTTTTGGTTACCGACAGGGAATGGGTTTTCGTGTGTATAATCATAGGGAAGATCCATGACTTTTACAATTTGCTTGCAATTCCACCCTGCGGCTTTGAATGTTTTAAGGATTCCGGATGCAGGCATTACCCTGTCATTATTCAATGCAATTGCCTGAACTTGATTTTCGAGATGAAGAAACATTTGTTTTGCCGAATCTTTAATATTTTCAGTGGAAAGCATTGCCTTGAAAGCCTTCCCGAGGTAACTGAAATCTACTATTCTGGCCAGCCTGGATGACTGTTTCAATTTGTTTTCATAATCACCGGTATAATAGGAGTATAAAACTTCAAATGCTTTACTGTCCATAATAAACTTTGAGGTGCCATACATCTCAGAAAACGCAGGTCCGCCGCAAAAAATAAACAATTTGGATGCGGAGAACAAATTCTTCGGATTGGCTGCAAAAAGTATCTGGGACAGGAATGCTCCTATTGAATAGGCAAAAAAATTCACTTGCGTTCCTGTACTAAAAAGGGGGTGTTTGCCTTTTTGAATTTCCTCAACAAGTCTGAGAATGTCTTTGGCACTCTGATATCCTGAGGTAAAGAATCGGGAAGGAGCCTGCGTTAACCTTTCACTTAAGGTAATATTGGCAACAGTAAGTTTGTCCAGTGAATTAAACCGTTGTTTTCTCAACTTTATCAGACTAACAACACTCCTGGGACTGCTCCAGGAATCAGGAGATCTGTTCATGTGAAAACTTATGGGAAAGAGGATAACAGCTGAATCCGTATGCTCTGCAAGGTAAGAAGCCCAGGAAAGATACTTATCCCAACTACGCTCATTTAAACCATGCAGGAGAATAATTGCTTTATTAAACTTTTTAAGACTTGATTTCATAAAAACAGGATACATAAATTGCCTGTTTTCATTTATAAAAAGATCTGCATTTAAAAAAGAATTCTGCGGACCAGGTTTTTGGGAAGTAAAATATTTTTCCAATGAAGAGAAAAACGGAAACTTCATAATACTGACCCTGCCTCCCTCGACATCGATTGTTTCCTTTCCCAGGTGAAAACAATTCTTCAATCTGTAATATTGTTGTGTAAATTCCATTTTTCCGATTCACTGATTAAAAAACACAATACAAAATAACAGACTCATGTCTTGCTAACCAATTCAAAGGGTTATCCACATCATCAACGGGGTAAAAATCAGGAATAGGGGGTAAAATCCAATATACGGGGGTGAAATCTCATCTTCATACTCACTCTTCGAAACCCAAAAAAGTAAAAGAAGATTAAAAATTCCCTACTTTTGTGATCTAAACAATCCAAAATCTGAATGTTTGACTGGCAAGAAAAAATTCCTGCATATCTGACAGAAAAAAGCAACATTGTCAGGCTGATAATTTTCACGGCTGCTTTTGCTCTTGTCTTTATCAATATTTATGCTCCTTTTGGTGTGTACACCTGGTTTGACCTAACTCAGCTTCAGCTTCTTGCCTATTCGAGCCTGGTGATTCTTGCCGGGGTCCTGGTTGTGGTAATCAGCAGGGTCTTAATGTATCACTATTGCAAAAGGGATCCACTTTCCTATCCTCAATATTTTGGTTGGGTTGCGCTGGAGATTCTCTCTATGGCTTTAGTTTATACAATTTTTGAAACTTTCATTCTTGACGATCCAAGGGAATTTATTACTGCTTTTAAAGTAACGCTTAAAAATACCGCATTGGTATTGTTACTCCCCTACTCTACTCTCTGGTTGTATTTTTCATGGCGTGAAAAGAAACAAAAACTGGAAATAATATCCGCCGGAGGAATTCCCGGAGAAGCTTCAAGAAGAATGATTCCTTTTTATGATGAAAAAGGGGCACTGCGTATTTCGATAATGCTCGAAAATTTGGTTTACCTGGAAGCATCAGATAATTATGTTACCATTAATTATCTTCATAAAGACAAAATATCCCGGTTTATGGTGAGAAATACCCTCAAAAATCTTGAATCAACACTTTTAGAAACAGGAATTCTCCGTTGTCACCGGTCCTTTATGGTTAATATTGATATGGTAAAGGTAATACGTCGGGAAAGAGGAGGGTTAAAGCTGGAGATTGAAGGAACACCGGTTATTGAAATCCCTGTATCCAAAACGTACATGGACGAAATACTGGCGGCTTTTTCAAAATACAGTCTGTAGATTTAATTTAAACCTCCATAATATAAAAATTAATTATGCATGGCCGATTGGTTTGAATACGGATATTGGGGATTGTTTTTTGCCAGCTTTGCTGCAGCTACTATTCTGCCTTTTAGTTCAGAAGCATTACTCAGCCTGATGATTTATGCAGATTATAACATTGCAGCCTGTCTGGTTATTGCAACCATGGGAAACTGGCTGGGCGGAATGACAAGTTATTACCTGGGCTATCTGGGAAAATGGTCCTGGCTTGAAAAATACATGGGCGTTAAGAAGACAAAAATTGAACGGTTTCATCAACGTGTAAAAAACAAAATACCACTTGCCGCTTTTCTCTGCTGGTTACCGGCCGTTGGTGATCTTATTGCTGTATCCTTAGGCTTCCTCCGGGCACCTGTCATTAAAGTTGCTTTATTTATGCTGGCCGGAAAAATGATTCGCTACGTCATATGGGCCTTAATCACTTTCCAGATATTACATTAATTATCTGTGGATTATACCCCACATAAATTGTAGAAAATAATCCGCCCCATAAGAAATGAATGTTTTTTAAAATACATTTTCTACTTTTGTCTAAATTTTTCTAGTAAGCAAAATATAACGACTCTAAATGGATACAGTACTTAGCGGGATAAGATCAACAGGTAATCTGCACCTGGGTAATTATTTTGGTGCGGTAAAGAATTTCGTAAGGATGCAGTACGAAAATAACTGTTATTTTTTCATTGCAGATTATCATTCTTTAACGACGCATCCTACTCCGGAAGACCTGCATGATAATGTAAAAAAAGTATTATCTGAATATCTTGCCGCAGGTATGGACCCTGAAATATCAACCATTTACGTACAGAGCGATGTTCCTGAAATTCCGGAATTGTATTTACTATTAAACATGAATGCATACATTGGTGAGCTGGAACGAACAACCACCTTTAAGGAAAAAATACGTAAACAACCTGAAAACATAAATGCCGGCCTCCTCACCTATGCAGTATTAATGGCAGCTGATATTCTTATTCACCGGTCAAACAAAGTTCCTGTAGGTAAGGATCAGGAGCAGCATCTTGAGATGACGCGCAAATTTGCCAAACGGTTTAACAGCATGTATAAAGTGGATTATTTCCCGGAACCTGAAGCTTATAACTTTGGCCAGCAGCTTGTTAAAATCCCCGGGTTGGACGGTTCAGGTAAAATGGGAAAAAGCGAAGGAAATGCTGTTTACCTGGTTGACGATCCTAAAGTCATACGGAAAAAAGTGATGCGCGCCGTAACCGATAGCGGCCCAACTAAGCAGAACCAACCCATGACGGAAGCTGTTCAAAATCTTTTTACGATCATGAAGGTAGTCTCTGCACAAGATACTTATGAGCATTTTATTAATAAATATAACTCCTGTGAAATTAGATACGGAGACTTGAAAAAACAATTAGCAGAAGACATTATAGCAGTTACATCCCCCATGCGGGAAAAGATTTTGGAAATTTATACTGATAATGATTATCTGCGGAAAGTTGTTAAACAGGGAGCCGAAAAAGCCAGGGAAAGTGCTTCAAAGACAGTAAAAGAAGTAAGAGAAATTATAGGATTTAAACCTTTCTGACATAAAAAATAAAAACCGGGTGATTGGCCCGGTTTGCCCCGAATGTATCAGGTATATCTGGATTTGTCTGTCGATATTTAATAAACAAATAAAATGCCAAAATACTTCGGGGCTTCTTTTTGTTTGTTTTTTCATATAAATACAGGTTATTTTCTGCATATGAAACAACATTATCAGTAAATATCTTCTTTCCCAATTTTTATTCCCTGCATTTCATTCAAATAAATGACAAATATTCAGGATTTTCTTCCATAATGTCATATCCAAAACTTATTTACAATAAGTAGTTAGAATGCTATTATTATTATTACCAGCATCTAAGGAGAGTCTGTCAATAAAGTCAAGTGTCTTGATCAAAATGTTCGAGAACAAAGCCTGTTCCGTTCTAAACGGGAGTGT
The DNA here is from genome assembly GCA_035638655.1 of Bacteroidales bacterium. Lineage (GTDB taxonomy): Bacteria > Bacteroidota > Bacteroidia > Bacteroidales > DASQZP01 > DASQZP01. The sequence continues at coordinate 1,945 of DASQZP010000276.1, read as the reverse complement.
GCAAAAATTTTAATCTATATACTTATGTATATGAGGAATTAAAATTCTTGCGATTACGTAGTTCTCGGACATTATGGGCAGACACTAATGAATAATTTCAGGAATTTATCTATATATTTATCAATAATTCGAACATAATTAAGTGTGCCAATTACACTTTAAATAATTGTCAATGAGAATCAAACAATTATTAACTTATTGGCATTTCTCATTCATTTTCTATATATTTAACATTTACATCAAATTTTTGTAAAAAACCCGGAGCAAATAAACAAAACACCGGGAGAATGGTTACATGATCGGATGCCTGTATCAAGCTAAAAAAATTATGTAATCCATCACCTTAAGGAAAACCTCTGGCCGTTTTCCCCAATCATTGTCGCAACTTTTGGCTGCCAAATGAAAAAAAGAAATTTTAATGAACAGGAGAAAATCAAATAAAACGTGGGAAACAAAAGTATACAACCGGCGGGAATATGATGAACTCACTCCTGAACAGTACCGGAAGGAAAAATACCGGCTTCAGGTAGAATTGCTTAAACTTCAGGAATGGGTGATAAAAAATGAAAAACGGGTAGCTATTGTATTTGAAGGCAGGGATGCTGCCGGTAAGGGAAGCACCATCAAACGTTTTATTGAATATCTTATACCTAAAAATGCTATTGTCTTTGAACTGGGCGTGCCAACACGTAAACAACAGCGCAACTGGTTTCTTACTTTTGAAAAGAGAATGCCAAAACCGGGACAGATTGTGTTTTTTGACCGTTCCTGGTATTCCAGAGCACTTATACAGCCCGTAATGGGATATTGTACCCGTTCCCAATATCGATATTTCATGAATAAGGTGAATCAGTGGGAAAGTGACCTGATTGACAGTGGTATTATACTTATCAAATTTTATTTGTCGGTATCAAAACCCAACCAGTTGTTCAGGTTTAAACTAAGAAAAACCAGTCCGTTAAAATACTGGAAATTATCTGATAATGATTTGATTACTCTTCAACACTGGCAGCTATTTACGCGTTACAAAGAACAAATGTTTAACAAAACATCTACAAAAAAGTCCCCCTGGGTAATCATCAAATCAGATAATAAAATGATTGCACGACTAAACGCGATGCGTTATGTGCTTTCATACATCAATTATGAGAACAAAAAGACCCTTGAAGAAAAGGACTGGACAACCGACTCTGAAGAATATAACATTGATTTATTCGGAATTCAGTTCAATAACCTTTCAAAAGAACAATATGAACTTCTTTATGAAATTAAAAGCAACGAATAATCAGGGAAAAATAACTTTATTGATATCTTTTACATCAATTGTTTGTTCTGCTTTTTGATCAGTAATCGGATTTCGGATTTGTACTTTTATCTCATTAAACATCTCCGTATTTCCGTAACAGGACATCTTGACGGTAGCATCTTCAAGAGTTGCTGTAACACCATTCTTCCGGGTAATAACCAGTTTTCCCTCTTCCGGTTGTATTGATCTTCCGGGAGGCTCAGTAAAATCTAGAAACTCAATATTACTGATTTTACTATAATCATGCAATTCAGTATAAGTCCCTTTATATTTTCCTTTTATACTGATATAACTGTCAAAGTAACTATTGCCGCTACAATTTAATTGTCCGAAATGAATGGCTTCAATTTTTTTCCCGTTTTTTAATACGATGGTAGCGGGGGTTGAATTTTGAGCTGCCAGATGAAACCCCAGAAAAGGCAGAGAAAATAATAAAAGGATAAACGTTTTTTTATTCATAACCTGGATTTTAAACAATAATATCTTATCAAACAATATTCGTACTTTTGATTTAGAGTTAAATGCGTGCTGTTTTGTTCAATCGCAATTGCGCTAACAATTCATTGCCTGTTTTCATTAACGTGAAAATTAGCTGCTTAATTGTTTTATTCAAATATAATAATTCTTTTTTAAAATGAA
>DASQZP010000275.1:0-17674 GCA_035638655.1 Bacteroidales bacterium | reverse complement strand
CAGGTGAAGGCACAGAAATATTACTACGGAACTGATGAAGGAGCTGTCACTACTGGTAAAATTCTTCAAAGTATACCTTTTTTAAAAATTAGTTTCCGGGACAGTAAGGATAAACAGTTTATTGAAACAGATACCTATTTAGTTGGTGCTTACAACTTTGAGAATACCATGGTTGCTGTCTCAATCGGACAGTATTTTAATATTTCAGGTAGGCTTATTGCTGAAGCTATATCGCAGTATCATCCCTCCAATAACAGGTCCCAACTGGTAGAAACTGTTAAAAATGCCGTGGTTAATGATTTTTATAATGCCAATCCCAGCAGCATGGAGGCTGCCCTGCTCAATTTTGCCGGCCGGAAGGATGATAATAAATGTGTGATACTTGGCGATATGCTTGAATTGGGAGATTATGCTGAAGAAGAACACCAAAAGATTATAGAACTGCTAAATCAGTTGTCTTTGCCTTATTTTTTAATTGGACCTCTTTTTTCAACGATTGCCGGCAAAGCCGACAATGTTTTTCAGAATACTGATGACTTTATTAGCTGGATTAAAATTCATCCTTTAGAAAATAAATCAATATTAATTAAAGGTTCACGTGGAATCAGGCTTGAAAAAATAGTAAGATTCCTTTAACAAATGATGTTTTTTCTTGTTCTTTAGATATTTAAATACAAAAAATCAAAATTTAGATTATGAGTAATAAATTGATGGACCCGATAGGTAAACTGATGGGGTTGAGATATAAATCACACCCGTGGCATGGGGTGGATATAGGTGAGCGGGCTCCCGAAATCATTACCTGTTTTATTGAAATGGTGCCTACGGATACGGTAAAATATGAAGTTGACAAGGTAAGCGGATACCTGAGGATTGATCGGCCACAGAAATATTCAAATGTAGTACCTGCTTTATACGGCTTCATACCACAGACATTCAGCGGTGATCGTGTTGCAGCACTAAGCAGGGAAAAAACCGATAATAAAAGTATAAAAGGGGACGGGGATCCTATTGATATCTGTATTCTTACAGAAAAAGAAATTGCTCATGGAGATATACTTGTCCGTGCCAGGCCAATTGGCGGATTCAGGATGCTGGACGGCAACGAAGCCGATGACAAGATCATTGCTGTTTTGAACAATGATGCTGTATATGGTGAATATAAAGACATTAGTGATTGCCCGGTAAATGTAGTGGAGAGACTAAAGCATTATTTTCTTACTTATAAGGACCTTCCCGGTAATAAAAGCAATTGCGAAATTACGCATACATATGATATCAATGAAGCCCATGAACTAATTAAAAGATCACAGGAAGATTATCATCACAGGTTTGATAACCTGGATATGGCTTTGTCTTCAGTTTAAAAATCTGGTGTTTATTATCTCAGGTACAAATAACGCTTGATCTTCTGAGTCGGCGTCTTTTCAAACGGTTCCACCTGCTCAACTACAAGGTGGAGCCTGCTGTATCTGTTTACTTCTTCGTTTACTTTGTTATGAATCTCTTCCATCCTGGTATTAACAAACTGTTGCATGTTGTGATGCAGGTTTAATGCTTCTTCCCTTATATGAGCATATTTCTTTTCAAGCTCATCATAATTGAGGTGTACCTTGGCAATCAGTTTTCCTTTTAATTCATAAACGAGTGATTCTGAAACATAGTCCATATTGTTTATAACAGCCTCAATCTCTTCAGGATAGATGTTTTCGCCACTGGGACCCAGGATCATATTCTTTAGCCGGCCCTTTATATAAAGATATCCGTCTTTATCGAAAACACCAAGATCTCCTGTTTTAAACCAGCCATCCCGGGTAAAAACATCACTGGTTAATTCAGGTTCATTGTAATACCCAAGCATTACATTGTCCCCTTTGGCAAGTATTTCGCCTTCGCCGGTCAGTGAATCGGGGTTGTTCAATTTAAGAGATACACCTTCCATGGCAGGACCTGTTGCCCTGAATTTGGTTTTGAACGGGGCTGACCCGGCCAGCAACGGAGAGGTTTCAGTAAGGCCATAACCGATGGCATAAGGGAATTTTGCTTCAATAAGGAACTGCTCTACCTCTGGTGCCAGAGGGGCTCCACCGATACCAAAGAAATGCAATTTGCCACCGAACATTTTATAAAGTTTTTTACCTGCCATCCGGTGCAGCAACTTTCTGAACAATGATATGCTGTATAAATTTCTCAGGATCGATGTATTTCTGAATTTTGGCTGAATCCGCATTTTGAAGATCTTCTCGATAATAAGAGGAACAGTCAGCATAAGAGTAGGCCTGACTTTTTGCATCATTGGAACCAGCACACTTGCTGAAGGGGGCTTATTGAGATAATAAATACTTGCGCCCTGCATAAAAGGAAGTAATAACCCAATTGTACACTCATAAGTATGAGCAAGCGGCAGAACGGATAAAAACCGGTCATTATCATTTATTTCCTGTATGGTAAGTGCCTGTTTGGTTTCAAAAACCAGGTTCTTGTGGCTAAGCATAACTCCTTTGCTCTTGCCGGTTGTACCGGAAGTATAGAGGATACAAGCCAGGTCTTCAGGTTCCGGGTTGGTTAACTTTCCCTGATATGGCGGAATAATTTCCCATCCGGTAACTTCTTCTGTGTTTTTACTGTCATATCTCCTTATAACATCATCATTGGATCCGGCTATAAGTCTTAGCCTGTCAATATCCACAACAAGAATATCATGGGATAATTCACAAGACTCGAGTTTACTTATAAATCTTTCAGAAACAAAAGCAGTTTTGGCCCCGGAGTGATCAATAATTTTCTTTATCTCATTTACATGAAAATCTGTTAACACGGGTACGGCCACTGCTCCCAATGATACAATTGCAAAATAGGTAATTGCCCAGGAGGGGGAATTCTCACTTAAAATTACCACCCGGTCTCCTTTTTTAATACCGGTTAGGGTGAGAAAATTTATCATTTTCCTGAATCTTTTCTCTGTCTCTGAATAGGTAAAAGGTTCACCTCCTGCAAATCCCAAAGCGGGATGATTACGGTAACTTAATACACTGTTCTCAAAAAGATCCTTAAGTGTATGGATTGTATTAATTGGCATTTACTAACTTAAAAAATTGATATATTAAATATTGTAAATATGAATAAATCTACAAAATAAGAGCCAAAGATAAATGTTTTGTTGAATTTGCAATCAAAATTCAATAAAAATAAACATACTTATATGATGATATCTCTCATCCTTTAGAAGTGCATGGCAAAGTTGAGAATGTGGATGAAAATTACAACTTATTTTCAAATAGTTTTTTTTCTTAAGTCCGGAGTGGACTGAATATTATAAAAATAATCTGCAATCTGACTAATCTCAATGGCATAGCCCATTTTAATGTTGGCATTCAGGTAATTTTCCCTGGCCATATGTTTAATTTGATTTTGGTTGGCAATGAGCACCTGTACCGGATCAATCCCTTCAAAGCTTATTTTATTTTCAGCCTCTTTAAGGGCTCTCAAATTCTCCTTGATAATATTCATAAGCTGCTCATGAGAGCGTGTAAGTCGTGCCAACCGGTTTCCTGATAATCCAATTACTTCACATGTACTGGCATCAATTAGGGGACTGCCAGAATTGCCAAGTTTAACTGATGCATCATATTGCAGGTATCTGTGACTGTTTGATTTAAAGTAAGATGAAAGAATTCCTGATTTCAAGGCTATATTGCTTTGCTCCATCTGGTATCCGATTAGAGCAACCGGTGTACCTATTTTAATTTCTGAACTACCGGACATAGACAATGAAGGAATATCAGAAAATTCCGGATAATCTATATCAACAATGGCAAAACCGGGGTCATCATCTTCAATGCCTCTGATAATTTGTTTGCTGAAGGCAGAGTAAGTTAATTCCAACCTTGATTTTATTGAGTAACCATCGGGTTTATAAAAATGCAATGTTACTCTTTTTATACGAGATACCTTATAAACAAATTCATCAGTTATCAGGTAATTTCCGGATTTAAAGCCGGTAATAGAGTTGGTCAGGATGTCGTTCGTGTCGTAAAAGTTAATAGAACATATAGCCCCGTGGCATTCTTTCCAGACTTTTTGATACATATGCAATTGGGTTAAGGTTTTCAGGTAACAGCGTAAATATACAATATAAAATTTTATTACTGCAAATGCTTAACCTTATTAAGTATGATTTTAATTAGTGTCTGTCCATAATGTTCAATACCTGTGATATTACAAAAAATTTAATTCCTTATATACATAAGTATACCGGGGATTAAATTTTTTGTATGCCTTTCGCCCATTTTGATCCGGACACTTGACTTTATTGACAGATTTTAACTGAGATTCAAGTATTAGTCATTTGCTATTCTGACTTTTTTGAGTGACAGCAAATTCAATGGATTACTGCCTAATCCGGTAACTTCTTTACGTGTAAAGCGCACCACCACATCATAATATAGTGGAATTACCGGGGCTTCCCTGATAATTAACTCATCCATTTTACGATAGAGTTGAATCCTTTTTATTCTGTCTGTTTCCTGTAATGCCTTGTTGTATAATGAATCGTATGAGTTATTGGAAAAATGTGTGTAATTTGGGCCGGAAGGGCTGAAGTTTTTACTGTAAAACAGGGCAAGATAATTTTCTGCATCAGGGTAATCCGCGATCCAGGATCCCCTGAAAAAATTCACCTTTGAATTTGCAACCATCTCCCTGAAGGTAGCTCCTGTAGCTACTTCAATATTTATCTCAATTCCCAGTCCGGCTACTTCATGCTGGATATATTCACATAGATCGAGGTAGTCACTCGTTGTTGTGAGAGTTACAGGAGGTATTTCATTCTCCGGTCCATAACCTGCTTCTTTAAGTAATGATCGTGCTTTGTCATGGTCAAAATAATAGCCTTTTACCTTTTGCGGATCGTAGGAGGGAAGACCTTTTGGAATAAACCCTGCATTGGCAGGTGTACCTAAGTTGTTTCTCAGGTACATCATCATCTTCTTTCTGTCAAACCCATAATTTAGTGCCTGTCGCACTGCACGGCTTTTTAAAGGACTGTTTTTGGCTATGGATAATGAGGTGTCAACTAATATGCCCAGATATTCAGTGTTCAGGTATGGTTCTGTAATCATTTTGAACCGGTCGGCATGTTGTTGATTAAATTGACCTGACCGGGTAATCAGTTCATCCTTGTAGGCAGGATTTACACCTGATAAAAAATCAATGTTGCCTTTCATGAATTCAAGAAATTCTGACTGTTTATCGGCAATAAATGTGATGGCAACGGCATCAAGGAAGGGTAGTTGTTTTCCGGAGGAATCTTTTTCAAAATAGTGTAGGTTTTTAACCATTACCAGTTTTTCTCCTTCTTTCCAAAGCTTAAGCTTGAACGGCCCTGTTCCAATCGGATGTGTCCTGTAGTCTTTCCCATAGTATCGGACTACTTCCGGGGCTACGACATCGCAGTATTGCATGGTTAGAATACCCAGAAAACCAGGGAACGATTTTTTGAGAAAAATCAATAATGTACTGTCGTTAATGGCCCTCATGCCAGTCTGATTATTTTCCGCATCTCTTTTCAGATCATGAAAGATCCAGGCGCCTGGTGATGCTGTTCCCGGATCAGAAATACGATTCAGACTAAACAACACATCATGTGCATTGACAGTGCGTGTGCCGGATGGTCCGAAAAGACTGTCAGGATGAAAATATACATCCTGACGCAGATGGAAGGTATATAATTTGCCACTGTCTGAGATTTCCCAGCTACGGGCGATACACGGCTCGATGGTTAAACTGTCGGAGAGCTGCACCAGTCCGTTATATAACTGATTAACCGGCCAGATAATTGTCTGACTCCTCGCGTATGCCGGATCAAGGGTTGCGATACCTTTTGACTCATTGTATCTGAAAACTGTACGGTTTACTTGCTCATTTTCCTTTTGTGTACATCCTGTTATAAACATGATGAACAAAAGCTGTAGGAAAGCAAGGTACATTCCGGCATGGTAAAGTTTTTTCCGGTGTCTTATATTAATGTGCTTCATTGATGATCTTTAGACTGTCCTGAGCAAAGATATAAAAAAGTGTAATGAGAATAACAGAAACAGACTGCAAAGACATGGTATCAGATCTATAACCAGTTTTAATCAAATAAAATTAAGACTTAATAAAAATAAATTTAATTTTATTTACAGATATTAGATTGACAAATATGAGTTAATTACATGAAACCTTCCATATCCAAAATTTAATAAAGGTTCTTTCTCATGTTAAATTACATTTGGATTTGAGAGTATTCCTCAAGCGTAGAATATTATTATTCAACATTTAAATAAAAATAAATAGGACATGGAAACAAAAAAAGTTGGCATAATTGGTTCAGGAGTAGTTGCCCGCGCACTTGCTAATGGTTTTATCAAACTTGGATACCAGGTTATGGCTGGGTCACGGAATCCATCAAAACTAGATGACTGGAAAAACACAACCGGGGAACAGGCTTTTTCCGGTAACTTCAGTGAGGCGGCATCTTTCGGCAATCTATTGGTACTTGCTGTAAGTGGCAGCGCAGCATTAAATGCACTCTCTATTGCCGGAAGTGATAATATTAAGAACAAAATAATTATAGATGTGACCAATCCAATTGCTGATGCCCCGCCTCAGAGCGGGGTTCTTCAATTTTTCACTGACTACAATCAATCATTGATGGAAAAGTTGCAACAAGCATATCCGGGAGCACATTTTGTCAAAGCCTTTAATTCAGTGGGCAGTGTACTTATGGTAAATCCTGATTTCAAAGAAGGAAAACCCACAATGTTCATTTGTGGAAATGATGAGTATGCCAGGAAAATTGTATCAGAAATTGTTGAAAAGTTTGGCTGGGAAGTTTCAGATATGGGAAAGGCCGAGGCTGCCAGGGCAATAGAACCCTTGTGTATGTTATATTGTATTCCCGGAATTTTAAAAGATGAGTGGTCCCATGCTTTTAAGTTGTTTAAGAAGTAAGTAAAAGGACCTGACAGGGGAAGTAACCCTGTCAGGATAAGCTTTTAGAATGAAAGGTTGATGCCGGCAAGAAAATTAAATCCTGCCTGTGGAAAATACCCGTCCAGTACACTGTATTCACCTCCGTAATAATAGCGGTAAACCCATGCATTGGTCTCATATTCAGTATTCAGGATGTTATTAAGCTGGAGACTAAATTTGATTTCCTTCCCGATAACATCCCTGAGGGAGTAATTAACCAAAATATTATTGATAAAATATGGGTCGAGTGATCTTTCTTTTGAGGATGTATTGTCAATATACTGCCGGCTAACATACTTTGAAAGTAAGCTAACTGTAAGATCGGTTAGCGGGGAATAAGAAAGTTGGCCCCCGGCAATTATATCGGGAGAAAAAGCAAGATTTGTGGTTCCCAGGTGGTTGATCTTCTGATAGGGTTCGGTAGCCGGATCGTTCCAGTAGTCCCAGTTGTCAACATATTCAGTAAAATCCTTTATCTTATTACGGCTAAAAGTTGCATTGGCGTTGATTTTGAGATTGTGAGTGATTTGTGCTCCGGCTACCAGTTCAATACCAGCCCTGTAGCTGTTCTTCACGTTTGTCATGACCGGGTTCCCCACATCATTGATTTCTCCGGTTAATACCAACTGATTGTAATAATCCATATAATACAAATTGGCAGAGACAGCTGCATTTGTAAAGCTCAGGTCGTACCCAAACTCATAATCGTTCAGTGTTTCGTTGGTTGGATAAGGCTTTTCGGGATCTGTATCAGTATAATTACTTCTGGTGGGTTCCCTGTTGGCCACTCCCCAGGAGAAATGTATATTCTGATTCTGGCTTAGGTTATAATGCGCCCCAAGTTTTGGGTTAAAGAAATTAAAATTATGATCCTGGCCAATATCCCTTAAATCATCATCAATTCCGGTTATCTGGTAATCAATGGTTCGGTACTGCAGGTCAGCAAAAAGATTCAACCGGCTGGTAAACTGGTAATTTATTTTTCCGAAAATATTAAAATCAGTTTTAATCCCTTTTCCGTCGTACCATTTATAATTGATATCACTGTTTGACGCGAATTTCATCCATTTGATTTTTCCATAATGAGCACCATCATATTTATTCCATGATCCGCCAATGGAGGCTTCGGTCTTTCCCTTGCGGTAATTGGCTGCATAAGTAAAGCCATAAAAATAGTTATCCAGCCATTTTTGTCTTACCAGGTCAGTTTTGATGATACTGCTGTCCTTTACATATGAAGGATCAACTCCCATATTATTTATAATGAGTGAATCATTTCCGACAAAGATTGGGTTCAGATTGTAATCAGAAAATTTGTCACCCTGTCTGTATTGTTCATAATAGCCTCTTCCTCTGGTATAGTGTAAGGCGGCATTAACATTTAAACCTGACAATAATTCATGTGAAAAAAGCAGTTGATAATGATCCTGTTGATAATTATCTGTTTCATTTTCATAGGTGTACAGGTTGTATGTCCGGGGATTGCTGTTTAATAAGTTATCAGCCTGTTGCTGATTATATCCGGCATCAGCAATATATTTTAACATGCCGGCAGTATCATTTTCAAGCTTCACTTTGGGAACTCCATTCCATGCCTGGTAAGTCTTTTCTTTTCCGGAAAATACGTTTAGTCTAATAATAGTATTGCCTGAATAATAAGCTCCCGAGGTGTAAAACGACTTAAGGTCAGAGGAAGCTCTGTCAATAAAGCCATCGGAGGTGATTTTTGATAATCCGGCGTCAAAGGTAAATTTATCCTTTATCATGCCGGTTCCGACATTGACACTGTTTTTAAAAGTATTGAAGGATCCTGCAGTTGAGTTTACCCTGGCATAGGGATCTTTGTGTAATGTAGAGGTTTGCACATTAATAGTACCCCCAAAAGACGCGGCTCCATTTGATGACGTTCCCACACCACGCTGGATCTGTATATTGTCGGCCGAACCGGCAAGATTAGGTGTGTTTACCCACCAGACTCCGTGCGATTCGGCATCATTCATCGGGATACCATTGAGGGTGACATTAATCCTGTTTGCATCGGTGCCCCGAATGCGTAAACCAGTATAGCCTACACCGGCACCAGCATCCGAAGTCGTTATAAGTGATGGAGAAAGGCTTAGTAAGTAAGGAATATCCTGTCCCATATTTCGTTTTTCAATTTCTTCTTTCTTTACCGAAGAATACGCAACGGGGTATTTCTGACCGGCTCGTGTTGCAGTTACCAGTACCTCATCAGCCATTATGGTTGATTTTTCCAACTGAATATTGACAGTGACATCACTGGTGGCATCAATTGGGCGTGTAGCATCTTTGTATCCGATATAGGATACTTTGAGTGTGTATTTGCCTTCTGGCAGATGATTGAACTGAAATTTACCCTGCAGATCAGTGGTTGTCCCTTTGTAGGTTTGCTCTAAGATAACATTGGCTCCCACCAATGATACTCCATCAGCGTCCGTAACAGTTCCTGAAACCGACACCTGTGAAAAGGCGTAGTTATACAGGCATACGAACGCGAATAACATCATTACGCGTCTCATGACTTTGAATATATTTTATGATTACTACTAATCGGGCAACGATTCTCGCTGCTCGTTATCCCTTCGCCGGCATTACCCGGATCAGGTCCTAAGGGTATGATCTCAGCCCGTTATATTAAGGCACCCCCCTTAGAGCGTAATGCAAATGTAAAGCAAATATTTCACAAAAAAAAGCCGGATCATTGACCCGACTTTCTTAAAAATTATCCTAAGTGTAAGATTATTCAACTTTTAACACATCTTTAAAAGCTTTTTTCAGTGTTTCTTTTGGCAAGGCACCCATTGCCATCTGAGGCTGGCCTTCTGCCGGTACAAAAAGTAAAGAAGGAATACTCTGGATACCAAATACCGAGGCGAGTTCACGCTCCGATTCAGTATCAACCTTGAATACATCCATCTTGCCTTCATATTCTTCAGCTAGTTCTTCCAGAATTGGTGAAACTATTTTACAGGGTTGACACCAGTCAGCATAAAAGTCAATTATACAGGGTTTAGCGCCTTCAAACTTCCATTCTTTATTGGTCTCGTAGTTGAATACTTTGTCTTTAAATGTCTGATTTGTTAAATGCTCTACCATCATTTTTAATTTATTTATTTTACTGTTAATTATTTTTCTTTTTCTCGTTTTCTATAAAGTTAATTAATTATCCTAAACTTATCAAATAGTATTCCAATGCCATAAAAAGACAATTATCTTCCAAATAGGGTAAATAATTGTAATTTTGTCATAAAATAGTTAAAATTGTCATATCTACATATGAAGAAATGTCTGAATGATCATGTATTTGATATAATTGCCCGTGTTGTAGAAAAGGAAGGGTTAGAAGCTTATGTGGTGGGCGGATATGTCAGGGATGCCCTGCTGAAGCGTAATTCAAAAGATATCGATATAGTAGTAGTGGGAAGCGGCATTGAACTGGCCAAAAAAGTAAATGAAGCTACCGGGAGAAAAAATAAGGTGAATTATTTCGAAAATTTTGGTACAGCCATGCTTAAATATGGCGACCGGGAAGTGGAGTTTGTTGGTGCCAGAAAAGAATCATATCGAAGAAACTCACGTAAGCCACTGGTTGAAAACGGCACACTTGAAGATGATCAGCGGCGCCGTGATTTCACTATTAATGCCATGGCCATAAGTTTGTCACGTGACAATTATGGCGAACTAATAGATCCGTTTAATGGCAGGGAGGATTTAAAAAATAAGATCATCCGTACGCCGCTGGATCCTGACAGCACATTTTCTGATGATCCTTTGCGTATGATCAGAGCTGTACGTTTTGCCACTCAGCTGGGATTTACTATTGAGTCTGACACTTTTGAAGCACTTAAACGCAATGCTGAGCGCCTGAAAATCATATCCAGGGAACGCATCGCCGATGAACTGCATAAAATAATGGCTGTTGACCGACCTTCAACAGGTTTCAGGATTTTTGAAAAAGCCGGATTACTTTCAGTTTTTTTCCCCGAACTCGACAGATTGAAAGGAGTAGAAACCCGTGATGGTATGGCTCACAAAGACAATTTTCTACATACCTTAAAAGTGCTGGATAATGTGGCTGCAAAATCAGACAATCTATGGTTACGCTGGGCAGCACTACTGCATGATATTGCCAAACCGACCACCAAAAAGTTTATTCCTGTTCAGGGATGGACGTTTCACGGGCATGAGTTTATCGGGGCTAAAATGATTCCTGATCTTTTCAGGAAAATGAAACTTCCGCTTAATGAGAAGATGAAGTACGTGCAGAAATTGGTACTCCTTCACCTCCGGCCAATTGTACTGGCCCAGGAAGTGGTTACTGATTCAGCTGTACGAAGATTGCTTTTTGATGCAGGCGATGACATTGATGATCTGATGATGCTTTGTGAAGCGGATATCACTTCCAAGAATGAATTCAGGGTGGCAAAATATATGCAAAATTTTCAGATCGTCCGTGCTAAACTGAAGGAGATTGAGGAAAAAGATGCAGTCAGGAATTTTCAACCCCCTGTTTCCGGCGAAGAAATCATGAAAACATTTGGCATTAAACCTTCCCGGGAAGTGGGAATAATAAAAAATGCAATTAAAGAAGGCATCCTTGACGGGATTATTCATAATAATTATGAAGAGGCAAAAAAGTATATGCTAAAAAAAGGTGATGAACTGGGACTGACACCTGTTCAGGATGGAGAATGAGGATGCTATTTGGCGGGAACAGGGCATTTTCGTATCTTGTTTCCGTATTTCCTTCTTCCGGGTTATTTTAGAATGTAAATTTACTATGCAGAATGGAATTATAAACTGTATAATATCTGTTGTACGGTTTTCATTAATTTGACGTTGAGTAATATACATTAATGGAATGTTGCCTGATTTATCAGGATGCTGAAGAGTAAGGAAAGCTAAATTATTAACTGTTTAAAAGATATTTCAATATTATTTAAAATGGCGGATTATTACAAGGATGAAGCAAAACATTATGTAGCTGTTGACTGCATAATTTTTGGATTTGATGGCAACAGACTAAAACTATTACTGATAAAGAGGAATTTTGAGCCAGGGAAAGGACAATGGTCTCTTATGGGAGGTTTCCTTAAAGAAAACGAAGGCCTTGATAACGCCGCACAAAGAATTCTTGAGCAGCTTACGGGACTGCAGGATATTTTTCTTGAACAGCTTCTGACATACGGTGAGGTAGATCGGGATCCTGCTGCAAGGGTACTCAGTGTCGCTTATTACGCACTTATTAACACCAGTAATTTCGATGAGTTTAAAGCTAAGAATTATAAAGGAAGCTGGTTTGAGTTAACTGAGATGCCCGAACTGATATTTGACCATGCAGAAATGGTAGATAAAGCCAGAAAACGGTTGCGGCGTAAAGCAAAGAATCAGCCTATTGGGTTTGAGTTATTGCCTCAAAAATTCACACTGCCCCAGCTAATGAAATTATACGAGGCTATTTATGATCAGAAGTTTGATAAACGAAATTTCCGAAAAAAACTTTTATCCTATAACATATTAAAAATGCTTGATGAAAAGGATAAAAAAGGGTCCAGAAAAGGTGCCTTTCTGTATCAGTTTGATGCTGATAAATATGAAAAAATGATCCTCAACGGTTTTAGTTTCGAATTATAATTTCTATTCAAAAAGCGAGATTATCTCATTTGTTGACAGTGTTTTGAAAGGGTTGTTTGAACTGATAAATGCCTCGGCAAGTTTGGCTTTTCTCTGTTGTAGCTGTAGGATTTTTTCTTCAATGGAGTTTTCGGAAATAAACCTGTAAACAAATACCTGCTTATCCTGTCCGATGCGATGTGCCCTGTTTATGGCCTGATTTTCCACCGCCGGATTCCACCAGGGGTCAAGCAGGAAAACATAATCAGCTGCCGTAAGATTCAACCCGGAACCGCCGGCTTTAATTGAAATCAGAAAGAAACTGGTATCCTGTTGCTCCTGGAATTTCTTAATCTGTTTCTCTCTGTCACGTGTCTGACCCGTGAGCATTGCATATTCGAGCCCTTCCTTATCAAGGTAATCAGCAAATAAATTCAGATGTTTGACAAATGATGAAAAAATCAAGACTTTATGTCCTTCATTAAGAATATTTTCAAAATTTCTGGTTATCTCATTAAATTTTCCGGATTCCATATTGTCCACATCACTTAACATATCCGGATGGCTGGCAATCTGCCGGAGGCGGGTAAGTCCCTGGAAAACCAGGAATCGTGATTTTTCTTCTGCGTCTTGTTCGATCGATTCAAGCAGTTCATTGCGGATCTTAGATTTCTCTTCTTCATGCATTCTGAGCTGTTCTTCAGCCATATCGCAGAAAACAATGTTTTCAGTTAAAGCCGGCAGGTCCCTTGCAACCTCTTTTTTTGTCCTGCGCAGAATAAAGGGGCTGATGAGTTTCTGCAGTTTGTCTTTTTGTTCCTCATTGTTATTTTTTTCAATGGGAATCAGGAACTCATTTCTGAAAAAGTTATAATTACCCAGTAGTCCATGATTCAGGAAGTTCAACTGAGCCCAGAGGTCAGACAATGAGTTCTCAATAGGCGTTCCGGTAAGTACCAGCCTGTGCTGTGCTTCAAGCTTATTTACTGCTTTGTAAATCTTGGAATCAGGATTTTTAATTGCCTGACTTTCATCCAAAATAAGATAAAAGAATTCATATGATGCAAGTAAGTTGGTGTCGTTTCTTACAATCCCATAGGTAGTAAGTATAATATGGTACTGATTAAACTCTTCGGTGGAGGTAAATCGATCCAATCCGGTGTGCAGGGCAACTTTCAAATCCGGAGCAAACCGGTTTAACTCATTCTTCCAGTTGTGAATCAGAGAGGAGGGAAGAACTATCAATGTTGCTGGTGGCAGATTGTTGTCAGCAGTTGATGGTGGTGGCGTTTCAAATAAACTTAATTGCGCTGCGGCCTTCATTTTAGCTGGTGAGAACCCCTTGTATTCAGTAATTGATTTCTTAATCAGTGCAATTGTTTGCAGTGTTTTACCCAGTCCCATATCATCCGCAAGACATAAACCGAGATGGTGTTTTTGCAAATTATACATCCAGGAAAAACCTGATTTCTGGTAGGGGCGTAAACTGGCATTTAGTCCGTCAGGAAGTGTGGTTTCATTTTGTTCTGAAGATTCTGAAAGGGTCTGGAATTTATCCAGGTATTTTTTATCAATGTCTTCGGATATGTTTTCAAGTGCTGTAAAATGCATTTTTTTGATTTGTATGGATTCCCCCATCAACTTTCCATAAGTAAATACCTCTCTGAAACGTGAGAACCATTCGTTGGGCAGGATCATAATTTCCCCGTTGGGCAGCTGGTATTCTTTCCTATATTCAACTATATGATTTTTGAATTTTGAGAATGGAATTTTAAAAGGGCCAACATGTACCATGGCTTTTAAATCAAACCAGTCAATTGCTTCATTGAAATCCAGCGATAATTTCGGTTCAAGAAATGAATATTTTTCTTTGAAAAATTCCTGCTCAACTGCAAATCCGGCAGATGACAGCTGCTCTTTATGATTCGCCAGCCATCGGATAAGTTCACGTCTTGTTTCCTCCTGATCACCATTTAAGGATTCAAAATCTGCCGGAACATAATAGGCTCCCGTTTTTTGTGTAAGTCCTGATTCAATGGCCTTCTGTTGCATAGCTTTTTCAAAATTGTAGTCCCGTATGGTTTTATGGAAAATATACTCACCTTCCTCTATGTCAAGAATTACATAAGGTTCTGTAACAGTATCTGCATGGTATTTTTTAGCTGTATTATAATCAAACGAAAGCAGCAAAACCGGATTTCCGCTCAGGTCGTTTTCAAGCGAGAGTAAAGGAGCAGGACGATCAGAATGGTTAATAATTTTAAATCCCTCGTTATTAACATGATAATTTTTGATTGCTTTTTTTACAAATATTTCAAAATACTGTTTTTCTTTCTCCTTCGGTATGTCAATATGGGTTTTATTGAAAAATGGTAGTAGTTTTTTACCATCAATATCCCTGAAAATATACATGTTATTTTCCAGTATTAGATGACAGGGATCGTTAACCATTATAATGCTACTTTGGTCAGTAAGACTCATCTCTTTCCCGCTGTGGCGAATAGTGAGGAAATATTTGATACCTGCTTCATGCCTGTGAAAATTAAATACTACTGAAGCGGGTTCCTGTTCAATATTTATTTTATCTGATTGATGGATATTGCCGGTCAATAATTTAAAATAGAGCGGAATTTTTTCAGCTATAATTAGCTCAATACACTTTTGAAGTCTTTTTTCAATAAATGGACGTATTTTATTGTTAATATCCTCCCGGGTAAGCTGATTGTGAAATTCTCCCGGACTGATATTCTTTCTTGAAAATATCCTGATCAGGGAAGTATCCGAATACTCTTCGGTTAACCTGGTTATTTTTTGTTCTGCATTACTGAACCGCACCGGCTCTTCATTAATATCTTCTGAACTAAGCCTTCTTTTCAGTACATAGAAATCTTTTTGAGGTTTTTTTGTAACCAGATAAGGTACAAGTATATATCCAAGCGTTCTGTGTTCAGTAACCGTTATGATCAGCGTTTCTTCCATGTCACAAAAATGGTAAAAAGTTCATTATAAAAGTACCGCCTTTGGAATGTTTTTAAAGTTCATTACAAGTTGGTTTGTTAACCAGCGAAATAGACAATTCGTTGGATCAATACAATATTCAACTAATTCGTAAATTAATTTTTTTGAGATGGTATAAAACGTTGTTGGTTCTTGACATGGAAAATATCTCTTTTTGTTAAGGTAGTTTTATTGATCTTTCTGATTGTATTTAGAGTCTGTCAATAAAGTCAAGTATCGAGGCACTATTTAAGATCAATAAATACCGGCAAATGATCACTAAAACCTCCGTGATATGAATATCCCGTATAGGTACGGTTGGGGCGGAGACCAAAATATGTTTCATCTTTCTCAAGTAAGAAGGGAGGATCAAAAATCTCTGCCTTTTCTCCGGTGACTGAAAGTGTATTTGAATTCTTAAGCAGATTGCCTGTAACGATAAACTGGTCGAGAATTGACCATTGTCCCTGGTATTTGTGTGTACCACCGGCATGTATACCGCTAATACCTGAAGAAAGATTGTATAGTTTCACGGGTTTTATTGTGTCTCTTGCTGTTTTAGCCCCAAGCACCTTGCTGATACTGAAGGCTTCGGGTGGGTCATTGAAATCTCCCATAATGATGATTTTTGCATCCGAATTTTCACTAATTACGGAATCCACAACTCTTCTCAGAGTGAGTGCTGCAGCACGTCTGTTGGGTTCTGAGTCATACTGTCCCCCATATTTTGAAGGCCAGTGATTGACAAAAATGTGAATGGTGTCTGTGTCCATGCAGGCAAAGGTTGCATACAGAATATCTCTGGTTGTGCGTCTTGTTCCCGGAAGATTGACAGTAATAAATTCTTTGTCTGTAAGTTTTAATTTCTCCGGGTTGTAAAGTAGCGCAACATCAATCCCTCTGAAATCGGGAGATTCCTTATGTACTACACTATATTCATAAAATGAAAAGGGCGACTCATACACCAGCTGGTTTATTATCATACGGTTTTCAATTTCACATAAGCCAATACATTCAGGAGGATCCCAGCCACCAACTGCCACAATTACTTTTGATAATTTACTGATTTTGTCCTGCATTTTATGCCAGGTCCAATGCCTTACTCCATCAGGCAAAAATTCATCATCTTTTGTCAGACTGTCGTTAAAAGGATCAAACAGATTCTCAGTATTGTAAAACATTATGCGTAGTTCCCCTCTTTCCTGCTGATATTGTTGTATCCGGTCCTGTGCCGCCAGCCTGTCCGGAATGCAGATATACAAAATAACTGTAAACATACATATAAGCAGCAGGGAAGTGCTTCGTTCATATTTTTCTATAGTATTACTCATCTCCAAAAAAAGTTTGTTCGAATACCTTATAAAATTCTATCCTCATTTTCTGGTTTCATTTATTTTGGAATAAGATCAAACCAATCATTTCCGGACTGGTCTTCTTAAAATAAAAGGATTAAAATATAAGTGGGGGATTATGACAAACAATAATATGACTTTTCCGGAAGGAAGAGAAGAAATTGTTGTTCAAAAATAATGAACGGGAAAATTATTAATTCAAATTTAGGAGGTCAACGTGCTAACTCGGTAGAATCGATCCTTTCGTAGGCACCCAAATCAGGCGCTTTATCCTGCAACCGGCTGTTTCCGTCGTAATCAAATGGTACTGTGGTGCCGATTTGAATACTTCCGGTATCCTTTGCCGGGGACAATGTATCAAGCTGCAGGTTTACCGGTTCTTCGTAATTTGCTACCGGCCTAACAAAACGCGGATCTTTATTTATAATTATATCCCTAAAGTGACTTGTATCTTCAACAGATACAGAATCGGTATTTACCCTGAGTAGACAGTGGTCGAAGTAGTAATTCATTTGTTGGTCATTCAGAGAACTGATTTCTAATTCGTTATCGAGGTTCCCATAGATAATGGAATTGCCAAAATCAGCCTGTACCAGGTCATCTGGCCAGGTAATATATGCTTTTTGCAGTGAATCATAAACCAGTACATAATTGGAAATAAGCAGTGAAGGAACACT
>DASQZP010000274.1:0-2185 GCA_035638655.1 Bacteroidales bacterium | reverse complement strand
AAATTATTAGGTTTTCTAGCCGCAGTTCCTCCTGCCTGGCGTGCTCTCTTGTAACTATAAATAAATTTTCAGTTTCTTCACAATTTTTTTAGTTTTGTTAAAATGCTTTAGTAAAAATTAACTAAACTTCTTCTCATCAATCGCTGATGCCCAGCATGTGGAATAAAAAACCCCCGAAAAAACAAGGGGCAATGGGTAGGTCTTTTCTGCTTGACACTGTCAGACATATCAGCAGATATCGTAAGTCATTAACTTGCTTTTTAGAATTTGTTTACAACAGGTTTATGTTTTGGTTTAGAAAGAGAGCCTGTATGTTTTAACTGAAATTTTGCCTTACTCAACGGGGATATCATCTTTATACACGATAGTATCTATTGTCTTTCCGTCAGAGCCTCTAGTAATAAAAACGCCATCCTTCTTGCCGTTTTTGTAATACCCTTCTAGCCTTATAGGACCACCTTTAGGATAAAATTTCGTGTAGGTTCCATTTAAAATTAAATCGCCTTTTACTATATGATAATAGTATTCCTCCAACAAGTTGCCATTCTCAAAGTCTTGACAACAGATTTTACCTCCTGCCATATAAACTATAATGTGATCAAGTTCGCCAATGTCATTATAATCTTTATCAATTAGTAAATTCTTATGAGTTATATTTTCGGTTGAGATAATTCCTCTCTTATAATTTTTCATATGAGTGTGATTTTCTTTGATGTGGGTAGAATACGAGATTATACCATTCTCATCAAAGGATTCACTTATTACAACTTTACCGTTTACCAGCTTCCTAACTAATTTAATCTTACCATCTGGATGTTTGACTACTACCGTTCCATTAAAACTCTCACCCAATTCTGCGATATCAAAATCATCTTTAACTTCTGTATAATCTTCGTGTTCAAGACTTTCTTTTAAAGAATTCAATTCATTGCACGGTTCTATCTCGAAAGGTTTTACTTGGTCATCTACCATATGAACAATGGGCCTTTCGAAAGAACAGGAGGCTGTAAAGATAAGACTGATCAATAGTATAAGGTATCTCATGTGAGACTCCTTTAAGAAGAGTTTTAAAGAGATAAAATACATATATCTTGCCACAATAGAAACTATTTTCGGCTGTAATCAGAGTTTATATTTGTCCTGGCAATGTTAACTATAAAATCAAGCCTATATATTTGCTAGAGGATTGTTGCACCACCTTCTTGAGCTTCGCCTGGAATCCATTCCAGTTCTATTTCAAAGGATTTTTTTAATTTCCTGCCCTGTTCCTCTTCAACTTTCATCTCTAAAATCATGCTCTGAGGGAAATCGAGAATAGTTTCATTGCCACTTTGCATTAGGGTCATGGAGCCGCTTTCGATCTTATCGGCTATCTGACGTAAAATTTCAGCGATTTCTTTAGCTGATTTCTTTTCTTCGCTTTTAAAAAGAACAGTTTCAATTCCCATGTTTTTTACCTCTCAAGTTGAATTGCTGAAATGTGAAATTCCAAAATCAAATAAAAATTTGAATTTCTCAACTACCGCATCAAACTCAACCCCACCAATGCTTGTAATTTCTTGATATAGAATCAGCTTTTCGCCTTTTTTAATCTTTTCTTTAAATTTTGCAAAAATAGAAGTGATTTCTTCCTCAGTTACTTTTCCTTCAATACGATATGCAACTGCTTTATCAAATCCGATATCTACCATTTCTATCATTTTAATCTCCTTTATATTTATAACGTAAGACAATCATTAATTATAATAATGGCCTATTCTACATTTCTTGCCACAATCTACAGTTTTGAAACTCAAAATCTGATTAAATATATCCGCTGTACATCTTAAATATCAAATAAAAAACCCCGCCCGATGGAAGGGTTAATGTATCCAATGGAAAATTGGGGATATTAAGAATCAATCACAACTTACAATGGAGCAGACATCTGGATTCGTGAAATAAAAAGGTAGAACCATTATTGACCCTACCCTCTATCTTGAGTCCTCGCAGTCATTGTATCCATCGCTATCAGTCTGGTTTCTTAATTAAAAAGGTGATATGTTATAAACATTGGTTGTAATTACCAGTTACTAGAATAGAAGACATTATGCTTTCAAGCAACTCAACATGGAAAAGGTAAAACTAGGCAGGACAAGTATTAAAGTCTCGAAGCTCGGTTTTGGGACGGGAACCGCGCATCCAT
>DASQZP010000273.1:0-6984 GCA_035638655.1 Bacteroidales bacterium | reverse complement strand
TCCAATATTAAAGATTCATTTTTAATTATAAACACAAAAGTAACATTAAGAAAATATATTTAACAAATCCATTAACCAGATTAAAATGAGTAAAACAGCACTAATTACAGGAGTAACAGGACAGGATGGAGCGTATCTTACCGAATATTTACTAAAAAGAGGCTATATAGTGCATGGCCTGAAAAGAAGATCTTCTCTTTTTAACACCGACAGAATCGACCATCTTTATCAGGACCCCCATGTAGAGAATAAAAATTTCATATTGCATTATGGTGATCTTACTGACTCAACAAATCTAATACGTATTATTCAGGAAGTACAACCGGATGAAATATATAACCTGGCCGCCATGAGCCATGTATATGTAAGTTTTGATACACCTGAATATACCGGCAATGCTGATGGATTGGGAACATTGCGTATCCTGGAGGCAGTCAGACTTCTTGGTCTGTCCAAAAAAACAAGAATTTACCAGGCTTCAACCAGTGAACTTTACGGAATGGTGCAGGAAGTTCCCCAATCTGAAAAAACTCCGTTTTATCCCAGAAGTCCTTATGCAGTTGCCAAATTATACGCATACTGGATAACAGTTAATTACCGTGAAGCATACAATATTTTTGCTTCGAACGGAATTTTGTTTAACCACGAGTCACCCATCCGTGGTGAAACTTTTGTGACCCGTAAAATTACAAGAGCGGTAGCAAAAATTGCCCTCGGCCTTCAGGATAAAGTATACCTGGGTAACCTGTCATCCAAAAGGGACTGGGGCCATGCCAAAGATTATGTTAAAGGGATGTATATGATCCTGCAGCACGATACTCCTGATGATTTTGTAATTGCAACAGGAGTGACAACTGAGGTTAGGGAATTTGTGCGGCTGTCATTTGCGGAACTGGGTATAGAGGTTGAATTCCGTGGTAAAAATGAAGAGGAAAAAGGCTATGTGGTTTCCTGTAGTAATGATGAATATCAGCTTGAAAAAGGCAAAGAAGTTGTAGCTGTAGATAAACGGTATTACCGTCCGACTGAAGTTGAACTGTTGATTGGAGATGCATCAAAAATCAGGAAGACACTGGGCTGGGAACCCACTTTTAATTTGCAACAGTTGGTAACCGACATGATAAAATCGGATATTAAACTCATGAAAAAAGACCGTTATCTGAAAGATGGCGGTTATTGTGTAATGAATTACTTTGAATAAATTATAAATTATGGAAAAAAACGGCAAGATCTATGTAGCAGGGCATCGCGGACTGGTTGGCAGTGCAATTGTGAGTGGGTTGAAAAAGAAAGGATATACCAATATTCTTACAAAGAATCATGCCGAACTAGAACTCATTGATCAGCAACAGGTAGCTGATTTCTTCAAAAATGAGAAGCCCGATTATGTTGTGCTGGCAGCAGCAAAAGTGGGTGGAATCATGGCCAATAATACTTACAGGGCTCAGTTTATTTATGAAAACATGCAGATTCAAAACAACATCATCCATTATGCCTGGAAAAATGGAGTAAAAAAACTGCTATTTTTGGGCAGCTCGTGTATTTATCCCAAAAACGCTCCTCAACCGCTCAAAGAAAATTATTTACTTACTGATATCCTGGAATATACAAATGAGCCGTATGCAATAGCCAAAATTGCAGGCATAAAGATGATTGAAAGTTATAACATTCAGTATGGAACTAACTTTGTATCAGTTATGCCTACTAATCTTTATGGGCCACATGATAATTTTGACCTTGAAAAATCTCATGTACTCCCGGCGCTGATAAGAAAAATGCATCTGGGTAAAGCCATGCATACCAACAACTGGCATGCAATAAGAGCCGATCTGGAGCATTACCCGATTGAAGGTATAAATCATACGGCTTCTGAAAATGAGATACTCGCAATCCTTCAAAAGTATGGAATAAGCAGATCTGCCAATGGTGATGTTACCATTACCTTGTGGGGCAGCGGAAAACCAAGACGCGAATTTCTGCATAGCGAAGACATGGCTGATGCCTGTATTCACATTATGGAAACTACTGATTTTGATGACCTCAAACCGGAAAACACAAATGAAATTCGCAATACGCATATTAACATCGGGACAGGGGCTGATCTGACCATTGCTGAGCTTGCAGAATTGATCAAAAAAATTACGGGTTTTGAAGGCCAGATTGAATGGGATCAGACAAAACCAGACGGAACTTATCAAAAATTACTGGATGTTTCAAAGCTTCATAAATTAGGGTGGCAGGAAAAAATAGATCTTGAAGAAGGCATAAGCAGCGTTTATAAGGAATATATAAATTACACATAAATAATGATATAATTATTTTACAGTTCAGGAGAATTAATCATGATTAAGAAAAAAGAGTACATCTTTTTCTTAATCTGTAATTCTGTCGAATAATAAACTAACGGGACACACAAGGTTCTAATTAAAATTCAGATTCTTAAGTACTGGTTACAGGAATATTATTTTCAGTTCAAGGGTGGAAAAACATAAAAATTAATATATCGAGACATAGCATTGATAATACATCAAACTAAAATTACAAAAAGTAAGTTATCAAAATATCTGCCTTACTGTACTTTACAGGAAGTAACATGAAAATTTTATAATTGTTCAATTTTTTCAGAAATGAGAAATTACATTAATCCTGAAATAAGCTTAAGATATGAATCATTATGAGACCATTTAAAAGATTAAAACATTATGCAGAAGAAATATCGATTAAAGTTATCAGGATTCCCATTAAAATAAGATTAAAGTTATTTCCCAATTCAGGAAAAATACACACTAACATTATTCCATACTCAAAAATTGACGAATCAACTAAAAATGTTATTAATAAACTTTTTGTAAAAAACTTTAATAATGATCTTGAAAATCACGAAAAGTTATGGGCAAGACCTACTCATGCCGCACTGGGGTATATGAACAAAAAACTTGTCGTATTATACTTTATATATTTAAGAAACTGTCAATTCGATGGTGACGATGTTATTATTGGCGGATTAGGTGGTGTAGTTTGCCATCCTTTCTACCGTAAATTTGGATTTACCAGGCAATTGATCACTAAATCCTGGGGGAAAGTAATGAAAAACTTTTCTATTGACTATGGAATGTTGATCTGTAAAAGTAAACTTGTTTCATTCTATAATAAATTTGGCTGGTATGTCTCTGATGAAAGTAAACTGAAAATTATAGAAAATCCGATTACCAAAAAAAGGACCTTTAAAGTGATGCTTTATAGTCCTTCACCCTCACGGTATGTGCCGGAAATAATTGAGATTAATGATAAACTTTGGTAGGTTCGGATCTAACACTTTTAAACTGGAGACACAATTATTTAATAGGAGCTGAAAAATAACAATTCAGAAAAAATAAGTGAAAAAAACGATATCCATCTAAAACTCAATTTTATGAAAATATTAATAGTCGGCAACATGGGTTACATAGGCCCAAGTGTTGTAAATCAATTAAGAAAGACATATCCGGATGGTGAGCTCATTGGTTTTGATATTGGTTATTTTGCACATTGCCTTACCAATGCTTCTTTTATCCCTGAAGTAAAGCTTGACGCACAGGTCTTTGGAGATATTCGTGATTTTCCTGAGTCAGTTCTGGAAGGGGTTGATGCCATTGTTGACCTGGCAGCTATCTCAAATGATCCCATGAGTTTTCAGTTTGAAGAAGTTACCCTTGATATAAATTATCGTGGAGCGGTCCGCCTGGCAAAAATGGCAAAAGACAACGGGGTTAAATCTTTCGTGTATGCCTCTTCATGCAGCATGTATGGATTGGCAGATGACAGTGAAAGAAAAGAAGGAGACAAATTGAATCCTCTTACTGCATATGCCAGGTCAAAGGTAATGGCTGAAGAAGAGCTGGAACCCCTGGCATCTGATGATTTCATTATTACTTGTAACAGATTTGCAACAGCATGTGGCTGGACTAATCGCCTCCGTCTTGATTTGGTACTCAATGATTTTGTTGCCGGGGCACTGGTCAATAAAGAAATATCGATTTTGAGTGACGGAACACCATGGAGGCCCATGATTAATACACTTGATATGGCGAGAGCACTGGATTGGGGTGTCCAACGAAAAAAAGAAAGTGGCGGAAAATTCCTGGCTGTAAATACCGGGAGTAACGAATGGAACAACCAGATTCGGGATCTTGCTGAAGCCATCGCAACAGTAATTCCTGGTGTTAAAATTTCGGTGAACCCGGATGCCCCGCCAGATAAACGATCGTACAGGGCCAATTTCGACCTTTTCAAAAGTCTGGCACCTGATCATCAGCCTCAGCAGGACCTCATCAGTACTGTTAAAGATATTAAGGATAACCTCATGGCGATCGGATTCAATGATCCTGATTACAGAAATTCACAATTGATTCGTCTTAAAGTAATTGAAAATTTGAAGAAGAAAGGATTGTTGAACAACAACCTTGAATGGACTAATTAATAGTTACCAATATGATTTTTACAGAGACACCTCTACCCGGGGCTTTCATTATTGAGATTAATAAAATCGGCGATGAAAGAGGCTTTTTTGGCCGTTCCTGGTGCAAAAATGAGATGGAAGAACATGGTTTGAACGGGAACCTGGCTCAGATTAATACTTCATTAAGCAAAAATAAAGCTACACTGAGAGGACTGCATTATCAAGTTGATCCCTATGCTGAGTCGAAAATGATCAGGTGTACCAAAGGGGCAGTTTTTGATGTTATAGTCGACATACGACCCAACTCCCCGACTTTTTTAAAATGGTTTGGTGAAACACTTACTGAAAGTAATCACAAAGCACTTTATTCTCCGGAGGGATTTGCACAGGGGTTCATTACACTGGAAGATGATACTGAAATAACTTATTTCACCACTCAGTTTTATGCCCCAGGTTCTGACTGGGGAGTGAGATACAATGATCCTCAGGTAGGTATTGAATGGCCCCTGAAACCTGCTGTTATATCTGAGAAAGACATAAATTGGCCGGATTTTGATGTGAAATATCTTAAAAAATAATAAAAACAATGAAACATAATACTTGCCCAAGTTGTGGTAGTAGCAGGGTTGAAGGATTTTTTGAAATAAAGAACGCTCCGGTATACAGCCTGGTTACTGTCAAATCCAAAGAAGCTGCTTTAAACGTGCCCCGTAAGGATATTGAGCTTGCCTTTTGCAATGACTGTGGTTTTATTTACAACTGGCTTTACGATACTTCCGTGGACTATTTCACTCAAGGTTATGAAGATCAACAAGGTTTTTCGAAAACTTTCATGCAATACCTGGAAGGAATCTCCAACGATCTGATAAATAAGTATAACCTGATAGGCAAAAACCTAATCGAGATAGGTTGTGGAAAAGGTGATTTTATCAACCTGATTACAAATTTAAACGGCGGCAAAGGAATTGGTATTGATCCGGCATACGAGGAAGGCAGGCAAAACAACCCAAACCTGAGATTTATCAAAGAATTTTATTCTCCGGAACATGGTAAACTTCCCGCAGATCTTATCTTATGTCGCCATACCCTGGAACATATTCATAATACCCACGGTTTTCTTCAAACAATAAGAGAATCATTGGGATCTAATGCTGATCCGGTTATATTCTTTGAGATACCACAAGTCATGCGAATTCTGGACATACAAGCTTTCTGGGATATTTATTACGAACATTGTTCCTATTTCAGCCCGGGTTCTCTGGCCCGATTATTCCGCGCTACCGGTTTCGAAGTACTTGATCTGTATAAAACCTATAACGATCAATATGTTGCAATTGAAGCTAGGCCGGTTAACGGAAAAATATCAGATAAAATTCAGCCTGCTGAAGAAAGCATCGAAGAATTAAGAGAACTTGTCAATGTTTTTACCAGCAATATCACCTCCCAACTTAACGACTGGGAAAAAAAACTTAGTAGTCTTAAAGAAAATAAAAAGAAGGCAGTCGTTTGGGGAGGAGGATCTAAATCTGTGGGATTTCTGACTAATTTCGACCATATTGATCTGTTCAAATATGTGATTGACATTAATCCTCATATGGCCGATAATTTTATTCCGGGTATTGGCAAACAATATAAAACACCAGAATTTTTGAAAACCTACCGGCCGGATGTCGTAATTATTATGAATGGAATTTATGAAAAAGAGATAACTGAACAAATTCATCAGATGGGATTTAAACCGGAAATATTAACCTTGTAAACTTATCTAACTAGTGTCTGTCCATAATGTCCGATACATGCGTTATTGCATAAGAAGGTTGTTCACATAATAAATGGCTCCAAAATTATATGATATAAAACAAGAGTTAAATTATTAAATATTAATGTTATGAAAGTAGTTCTATTTTGCGGTGGTCTGGGAATGCGGTTACGTGAATATTCTGAGAATATCCCAAAACCTATGGTTCCCATTGGTTATAGACCTGTTCTCTGGAATGTTATGAAGTATTATGCTCATTTTGGTCATAAAGATTTTATTCTGTGTCTTGGTTATAAAGCAGACATGATTAAAAATTATTTTATCAATTATGATGAATATATTTCAAATGATTTTGTTTTTGAAAATGGAGGAAAAAAAATTGAAATGCTGAATACTGATATTCATGACTGGCGAATAACTTTCGTAGATACCGGTATTAGCAGCAACATAGGCGAACGACTCCTGAAAGTGAAAGAATTCCTTAAAGATGAAGATGTTTTTCTTGCAAATTACAGTGATGGTCTTACGAACCTTTACCTCCCTGAAATGGTTGACTGGTTTATGACCAGAGACAAAATCGCAAGTTTTATGGCCTATCAACCCACACAAAGTTTCCATGTGGTGAAGCTCAAGGAGGATGGAGTGGTAAAAAGTATCAGTCATATAGGTGAATCAGGGCTCTGGGTTAATACAGGCTTTTTTATTCTCAGAAACGAAATATTTGATTACATGAAACCTGGTGATGAATTGGTAAATGAACCATTTGATCGTTTAATCAAACATGAAA
>DASQZP010000272.1:0-2414 GCA_035638655.1 Bacteroidales bacterium | reverse complement strand
CATAGAAAATTGATCTATCATAAAAGCGCCTTGAATAGAAGAATTACGATTACATTATGGAATAAAAAGGTACTATTAATCATTTATAACCAATAATTGACTGCGGAATATTAATTACACAATCCGTTATGTTTTTAGCTTTTATTATTTAATACACAATGGCAAAAATTTACTCAGCCCAATGTGACTTAAGCTCATGAAATCTCCTCACAAAATCTTTTGCGTCCGATTCGTTGAAACTGGCAAGAACCGGCTTATCCTCATCTTGTATTTTATTAAAAGTCATGATGTGAGTATGATAATAAGTGATTTTTAATGCTCCGTCTTCATAAGTGATATCCTTTATTTCACTGATAGGATATTCAAGTTTTTTATTTACTAAGCTCTGAACATTTGATACTACAAAGTGGGAAAATTTATCGGCCCAGTTATTCCCATGATCCTTATTCTTTTCATTGTTTAAATCCTCATTTACCTTAGCGAGTACATCTTTGGTCAACTGCATATAAATAGTAGAATCACTCATCACCAGGTTGACCTTTTGATCTTTTGTTGTAATGACTAATTCATCCCGGTTGTTAATTTGAGCATTTCTGTTACCGGAAGATTTGGAACATGCGATAATAAAAAGAGGCAGCAGGAATAACGTGAATTTTTTCATGGTTTAATATTTAGATGGATATTTCAAATCAACCTTCTGTGTTACCAACAAATAAATGATACGTCAATTTCCGCTATGAGTTTCACGTTAATGAAAAGGTAATTATTTGACGGGCAGAAACATCATAAAAATGGACATACTTTTGATAGAAAGGTTAATGACCTTTTTTCAATAATAGAGAAGGTTGTTTATAGCACTAATTTTAATTAAAAATACCCCTGTTTTCACTATCTGCCAATCACTTACCATGTTTTATGAAATATCCGTAAACGAACAGGAAACCTATAAAACCAAAAGCAATTAGCGCGATTAGAAGCATAATAAAAGTATAATCGTCCATCTTGATCCCTCGAATAGTTATAAGTATATGTTATTTTATATACATATGTATTATTTAATAAATAATATGCGATAAGTAAAATAATTAATGTATAGTTTTATCATTTTTAGATTAATCGTTAATAAAATATTGTATTATTACCGGCAGGAATATTTATATTATTGATAGTTAAGTACTTATACGTTAATCAATGTGGATGGATTATGAATAATGAAAAAGGATTAGGAGAACGTCAATGGGCCATGTTATGTCATCTGGGAGCCTTGAGCGGATTTATCATACCTTTTGGTAACATTATAGTACCTGCAGCAATATGGGTACTTAAAAGAGATGAATCGGCACTTATAGATGAGCAGGGTAAAGAGTCACTAAATTTCCAAATATCCCTTATGATCTACTATATCATCGCGGGAATATTGGTAATTGTGATAGTAGGCATCATATTACTCATACTTTTAGTGATATTTCAGGTTGTATATATTATTAAGGCATCCATAAAAGTCGATGAAGGAGAGTCTTTCAGATATCCTTATACAATACATTTCTTTAAATAATGCCTCATAAATAACTGATATCTTAACGGGAGTAATACTAATTGTTCTACCTATTTGCCTAAATTATCTAAAGTAACTGTTACTCATAATTGATTGTTTACGCTGTTATAATCTCTTATAAATTCCTTAATGAGATTGGATACGGATCCTAAGATGAAGGGTAATTGATCCATTGAAACCAAACCGACCGCGGATGTTTCCCATGTGCTTGCTAGCGTTGGCATTGATCTGTTAAGTGCGAGTTCCACAGGTTGATAAAAGTCGATTTCTACATTAAAAGGAATGAGTCCGCGGCCCGCATCCATAGTATTAATGTGGATATACAGATAGGGAGCATTATTTGCTTTTGCTCTTTCGGTATCATCGAGGACATGTAAACCGGATTGAATAAGAGAATCTTTAAATGAGTTGGTCAAATCAGGAACATTAAGTGCCATTTGTTGTGTAATCCGTTTACTGCCTTCAACATTTATCACGAGGTAAAAATTATGGATACCTTTAAGAGAACTTTGTTCCCTTTGGATTTCACTTTGTTGAGCAGCTGCCGGGATGATCATTACCAACGAAATTAATATGACAGCTAAAAGAATGGATATCTTATATGTCATGATCTGTAACCTCTCTGTCGTGTCGATCAATATGTTATGATGTGTAAACTCATTGTTTAATATAATAATATTAGTAGAAATAACTGTTAGTTCGAGATAAACTGTTATTTTTATAGGATGGTTATGACGGGTGAAAGAATGCGGAATTCGTAGGATGAAAACTGGATAACTATCTCTTGGACTGCGAAGATTTTTTCTGAGCTTTTTTCTTCAAGTCCCTGCGGTATAAAATGTAAGCTAACACAAGCGAA
>DASQZP010000271.1:0-2897 GCA_035638655.1 Bacteroidales bacterium | reverse complement strand
AATAGCCCCCAGTATAGTGGAAATAGCAGTAAAGAAAACCGGTGCGGTGCCAAATTTAGTTATTGTTTTACCTTCAGCCATAGTTATTTACAGGATTAATGTACGTGTCTGAAACCATTTTACAACCAATTATTATATGAGAAAATAATTTCAGCATTTATGAGTCTACTCCGAAAAGCCAATACCAGGATTTTCAGCTACTTTTTGCCGTGAGCCCTAAACGGTAAAGCACAATATCTTCATACTTTTTTGTCTTAAATATACAAAATATTGCAGGATCGGTTCAATCTTTAAAGAAAGAGTCTACTCCGAAAAGCCAATACCAGGATTTTCAGCTACTTCCTGCCCTGAGCCCTAAAGGGTAAAGCAGCTGAAAATCAGGCAGGCCTTTAGGGTAAGGGGCAAATCCTGATTTTCAGTTTTAAATAAAAAAACTACTTCCCTGGTATTGACAGGAAAGTAGTTTAATGAAATTCTTAAGGAAAAAAATTCTCACTGATTATTCAATGTATAAATCATAAGGCATACGGGCCTGTATACCTTTCATCTGCACAGCGTTTTTCACACTTTCATAATATTTAAAGTTAACGCCCAGTTCTTTCTGCAGGAAGTAAACAGAAGCCTGATTGGATAATTCTTTCATTAGTTTTTGGAATGGATCTTCCTGTCTGGGAAGACTGATCACCCGGTAATTTTTAAGATGGGTGCGTTTTGCTGCAAGTGCAATAGCATCTTCCAGGCCGCCGTACATATCAACAAGGCCAATCTGTGTTGCATTGTCACCGCTCCATACCCGTCCCTGACCGATACTGTCGACATTGGCTTTGGTCATATTCCTGCCTTCGGCTACATGGGTGATAAAATCATCATAAGTTTCTTCCACTCCCATTTGTATTACCTCTCTTTCGTAGGGGGTAAGCGGCCTGAAGAACGAACCGAAATCCGCGTGTTTATTAGTGCGGGCAACATCAGAGGTAATACCCAGTTTATCGCTCATGAATTTATTCCCGTTCATCAGGAGGCCAAACACGCCAATTGATCCGGTAATGGTATTGGGGCTGGCTATTATGGTATCAGCACCAGAGAGAATATAATAACCGCCTGAGGCAGCCACATCACCCATAGAAGCATAGACAGGTTTCACTTGTGAAGCCAGTTTGGCTTCTCTCCAGATAATCTCAGAGGCAAGTGCACTCCCGCCTCCTGAATTCACCCTGAAAACAATGGCTTTGACAGAGGGATCTTTTCTTGCCTTCCGTATGGCCTGCGATATTTTTTCACTTCCCATGGTACCATCGCCCCCTTCTCCCATAACAATATCACCGGAAGCATAAACAACAGCAATTTTATCTTTAGGTAACCCTTTATAAGGAGTTTTATGAACTGCTTTCTTATAATCACTCAGCTTAACCAGGTGCAGGTCATCCACTGAATTTACACCGCTCATCTTTTGAAGCACCTCCATCACCTGATCGTGATATTTGATGCCGTCAATAAAACCATACTGTTTGGCGAGTTTATCATTTCTGATGGTCAGGTTATCAGCAAGCTCATTTAGCTTATCGACCGGGATATTTCTCTCCTCTGAGATTCCTTTGAGCAGAAAATCCCATATACTCCCCATGTAGGTCATGATCTGTTTGCGATTGGCATCACTCATGTCTTCACGCATAAAAGGCTCAACAGCACTCTTGAATTTGCCGTGGCGGATAATTTCAGGATTCAATTCAAGTTTGTCCAGGGCCTTTTTAAAGAAAATTAACTGAGCACTCATTCCTTTGAAGGCTAAATTTCCGGTTGGTGTCAGATAAACTGAATCAGCTACAGAAGCGAGATAGTAAGTTTTCTGAAGATATACATCTGCAGAACTGACAATAAATTTACCGGAATCACGGAAACTTCTCAGTGCATTTCTGATTTCAGTTACAGTGGCAGTTCCTGTAGGTACTACTGAAAGATCCAGGTAAATACCTTTAATATTGTCATCTTCGGAAGCCTTTTTAATATTATCAAGAATATCATTCAATCCCAACCGTTTCAGATTACCTACAATAGGGGCATCAAAACTGCCAAAGGGATTTTCAGGAGCGCGATCAGAAATAGGATCACTGAGTTTCAAATGCAGGATGGAGTTTGGTTTGGCTGTAAATGGAGCCTGCTCCCCCGAAACCATGGAACTGATAATTCCAATGAACAAAAAGAACAGTAGAATTGATGATATCAGCACACCAAGAATGGAGGCTAATAAATACTTAAAGAAACTTTTCATAGACGATATTTATTAGGTTAAAATTATGATTTACCGGATATCGGTTACAGGATGAAGGCCCTTTGGAGCATTTTCCCGCTTAACTTAGAGTAAAAATATAAATAAAATTGTTGCACAGAAAATGTTACTCGTGTTTTTTCCAATAAATTTGCATGAAATTACAATGAATTTATCCTTTATTTAATGAAAACTGGTATTTCTAAAGACAAACATACTGCTTTTTTACTTCTTGGCGGGAACCTGAGTGACAGGGAAAAGATGCTGACTTCTGCACGCATGCTTATTGAGAAATATCTTGGCCCTGTGCTGCAACTATCCTCAATATATGAATCAGCACCCTGGGGTTTTCAACACAATACCAGTTTCTTAAATCAGGTGGTAAAAACAGAAACTTCTCTTACGCCCCATCAGTTATTAAAAAAGATTCATGATATTGAAGAACTACTGGGCAGAAAAAGAGCAGGCAAGGGTTATGAGGCCAGAACCATTGATATTGATATATTATTTTATGATGATGTGATATTACATGATCCTGACCTGATCATTCCGCATCCGAAAATACCACAAAGGATGTTTACACTGATCCCCCTGGCTGAAATAGCCGGTGATATGATGCATCCTGGTACAG